>DATIED010000276.1:0-5902 GCA_035455965.1 Spongiibacteraceae bacterium | reverse complement strand
TGTCGCTCAGAGGAGCTTAGGTCGGTAGGGCGCTGAGCAGGCCCAGGACGGTCGGTGCGGAATACGGTATACGAAAGGTGAAGGTCATCGCAGAAACCTAATTCCGATAACTACCATCTAAAACGGTTTTCCACCAAGTATCGTTCTGCAAATACCAGCGCACCGTTTTTAACAACCCGGTGGCGAACGATTCCTGCGGCACATAACCCAGCTCCGTGCGCGCCCGCTCGGCATCGATGGCGTAGCGCTGATCGTGACCCGGCCGATCGGTGACAAACGTGATTGCCTCGCTGCTCGATTTGCCTTGTGCCACGAGTGCAGCAGAATACTTCTGCGCCAGTGCCGGCTGGGCTGCGAATTCCGCATCGACAACACGACACAACTCATTGATCACGTCGATATTAGTCCACTCGTTATTGCCGCCGATATTGTAGGTCTCGCCCACGACACCTTTCTGCAATACCGCTTCGATGCCGCGCGCGTGATCCTCTACATACAGCCAATCGCGAATATTGCGGCCGTTGCCGTAGATCGGCAGCGATTTGCCGAGCAATAGATTGGTGATACACAGTGGAATCAATTTTTCCGGGAAGTGATAGGGCCCGTAATTATTCGAGCAGTTGCTGGTGGTGACTTGTAGACCATAGGTATGGTGATACGCCCGCACCAAGTGATCGGAGGCCGCCTTGCTGGCGGAATAAGGGCTATTCGGCTGGTATTGATGCGCTTCTCGAAACGCCGGCGCATCCGCCGCCAGAGAGCCGAATACTTCGTCGGTCGAAATATGATGAAACCGATGCTGCACGCCGCTGCCGCCCAACCATACCGAGCGCGCAGCCTTCAATAAGCTGTGCGTACCGAGCACATTGGTAGTTACAAAGGCGTCGGGACCGGTAATCGAACGATCGACATGGCTTTCGGCTGCGAAATGCACCAGCGTGTCGATATGCTGTTCGCGCAACAGCGTTTCCACCAGCGCGGTGTCGTTGATATCGCCAACCACCAGTTGCACTTGCGCACTGCCTTGCACCGCATCGAGATTGTGGCGGTTGCCCGCGTAGGTCAGCGCATCCAGGACGAGAATAAAATCCGTCGGGTACCGACGCAGCCAATAATGCACAAAATTCGCGCCGATAAAACCGGCACCGCCGGTGACCAATAACCTCGCCATCGCAACCACTCATATCGACCAATAATCAGGGGCGAAAGGCTACGCGGCAAAACCGGGCAGTGCAACCGGACTGTCATACTTTTTGCGCATCTTATGGGTGGCAGGTTGCGACTCGCGCTGCAGGAGTCTCTCGGCTTAAAGCACCGGACTAACATCCGATCGATCGGCTGCCAGCGGGCTATTCGCATCGGCTTACATCGGCATTTACAAGATCATTTCCAGAGCTGCATTTTTACCAGACATTTTCTCTCCAGCTATTTCTTCGTAAACTTTTTCCCCACGCTATCGCGCGGGCGGACTTATCCGCTAGAATCGCCCCAACATCTATTCAACTTAATTTCAGAGGGTGTATCTGTGCCAGCACGCAAATCCTCGGCAAAACAATTCGAACGCTTCGCCATCGAACGCATGAGCGCCAGCCACCCCGCCATGCGTAAATTGCGTCGCGATGGTCACATTGCATCGATTCACGGCAACAAACACTGGCCAGCCGCGGATTTACTGATGGATTATTTCGAGCGCCATCCCATACCGAAGCGCAAGCGCGTGATCGATGCCGGCTGCGGCTGGGGCCTGGGCGGTATCTATTGCGCGCGCACCTTTAAATCCTCGGTATTCGCGGTCGATGCCGACGAGGCAGTATTTCCCTACCTGCAGGTGCATGCGGAATTGAATGGTGTCGATATCGAACAGCATATCGGCACCTTTCAATCGGTGAAGGGTAAGTTGCTTAAGGACACTTACGCGGTGGTCGGCGCCGATATTTGTTTTTGGGATGAAATGGTGAAGCCATTACATGGCTTGATCAAGCGCGCGCTCGATGCTGGCGCCAAGCGTGTCGCCATCGCCGATCCGGGCCGCTCGCCGTTTTATAAATTGACGGAGAAATGCGCAAAAAAATACGGCGGGGAACTGCTCGAATGGCAGAGCGAGGAATACCCGGAGATCGACGGTTTTATTCTGGAAATAAGAAACAAATAATCCTTCCGCTCACAACATGAATTTACCTCCCCTGCGAATTACGACTGCATGGATGCAGGGCATAGAGCGACGCAGGAAGCCCAAGCCGAGGAAAGGCGGCTCGCGTAGCGAGTCGGAGGGGTCAGCGCGCCGAATTCATTCCGCCAGGCTTTACTAATCCGTCGACCCCTCTGTCGCTACGCGACATCTCGCCTACTTCGCCGGGGAGACAAGAAAATTCACCTCGGCAGATTTCATCGAACTGTCATCGTCGCGTCACGGAGCTGCAACCCGACGCCAGCAAGCTGATCATATGATGATCGCGCCTCGTTGGTTACAAAACAGTTGGTCGCAGAGCCGGTGGTTACAAGGCATCTATCGATATGATTTGCGCATGCTGCTGTGGTTCGTGCAGCGGCGCCACCGACAACTGTGGATCGCCTTTGCGAGAGCTCTGTCGCGCAGCGGCGATGGCTTGCTGCAAGTGTTGCTGCCCAGTTTATTATTCATTGTCGACCGCCATACCGGCACACTGGTATTTATCGCTACCGCCGCAGCTTTTGCCATCGAGCGCCCGCTGTACTGGGTATTGAAAAACAGCTGTCAACGACGACGACCGCCGGAAGTTATTCCCAGCTTCCATAGCGTCATAGTCGCCTCCGATCGATTCAGCTTCCCATCCGGCCACACCTGCGGCGCGTTTCTGCTGGCCGCACTCACCACCGAACTCTACGCTGCGCTGACCCTGCCGATGTACTTGTGGGCGAGTGCCGTCGGTTTATCGCGCGTGGTATTGGGCGTGCACTTCCCCAGCGATATCGTCGCCGGGGCGCTGCTCGGCAGCGGCATCGCCTGGTTCGTCAATGGTTATGTATTAGCCGCCCTACTATGACCCCCCCACACGTTATGAAAAGTCCCCACCCCTTATGAACACGCCCAACGCACGGAGAATCCTCAACGCATGAAAATTCTCTACGGCGTGCAAGGTACCGGCAATGGCCATATCAGTCGCGCACGTAAAATGGCAGCGCACCTGCGCGCGCGCGGCGCCAATGTCACCTATTTATTGTCGGGCCGCGAGCGCGACCGCCTATTCGACATGGACGACTTCGGCGCATTCGAATATCGTCGCGGCCTGACCATGGTGCAGGAGAACGGCGCGGTGCGTTACGGGCCGACGCTGACGCAGGCGCGACCGCTGGAGTTCGTGCAGGATGTACGCAATCTCAATGTCGCCTCCTACGATTTAATCATCAGCGATTTCGAGCCGGTCACTGCCTGGGCAGCCCGCATCAACAATAAAATATGTATGGGCATCGGCCATCAATACGCGTTTCAGCAAACGATTCCTCGCATCGGCAATACGCTGGCGAGCGATCTGGTCATGCAGTGGTTTGCGCCCGTCGATATTCCGATCGGCCTGCACTGGCATCATTTCGATCAGGATATTCTGCCGCCCATTATCGATACGCGCCTTGTCCAAAACGATCATGTGCCGCTACATATCCTGGTGTACTTACCGTTCGAACAACAGCAAAAAGTCACTGCGCTATTACAGCGCTTCAAGCAGTATCGATTCGTCCAGTACTCGCCCGATCTGGTCGATGGTGAAGCCGGCAATGTCGGCTTGCGCCGCACTAACCTGCACGGCTTTCGCGCCGATTTATGCCGCGCCGCCGCAGTAATTTGCAATGCCGGTTTCGAACTGGTGGGCGAATGCCTGCATATGGGAGTCCCCACCCTGGTAAAACCGGTGCGGGGACAAATGGAGCAGCAATCGAATGCTTTCGCGCTCGAACAGTTGGGCTGGGGCACCGCGATGCAAGAGTTGGACGAACACAAACTGCAAGCGTGGCTGGATGGCGAACGCTGCGTAGCACCGATCGCTTATCCCGATGTTGCGGCCGAGTTGGTCGATTGGATCCTGGCCGGCGATTGGCAGAACAAAATGAGTTTATGGAATACGCTCTGGGACAATACGCGCACGCGCAAACATCCGAGTCAAATGCGCAATCATCGCGCCAGACCGCAGGCGGCAATCTGACTGCAGTTGTTAGTTGTTAGTTGTTAGTTGTTAGTTGTTAGCTTCAGAGTATTCGATGGCAGCGAGCGTGACTGCCCGACGACCGAATATTCTTTTCAAAACACTGGAAGCACTATTGTTTAAAACGCTTGCCATCAGAGAGCGATGACATCGAAAGAAGCCAACGGGAAAGCGCCGCCGATATCGACCCATACCAAGAAGTTTTGAAAAGAGTATCGGTCGGCGGGCTTAGCACGAGGTATTAAGCATTAGGGAAATTAAGTGTCGAAGCTTCGATAAAACGGCCCGTTCTCTGTACTTCGATCGTCGCGGCAATAAAATCGATGGCCACCCAAAAGGAATCGCCGACGGTATTCGAAAACGGGTTCTTCTGCATTTTGCCTTCGAACTCCAGCAATTGACCGCCGCTGTTATTGCCGAGAGTGACCGGTTTTTCAAAAGCACCGTAGCGCCCATCGCGATAAGCGGCCAGGCTCACACTCAAATAAGTCAAGCCAGTAATCGCGATAGAAACCAACTCCAATTTATCGCGCGCCGCGCCATCGGGATGCTGGGTCATCAGAAAATTCATTGCACCGCCCTTGCAGCGCATATTGTGCAAAGTGGTATCGCGCCAATCCAGTTGCCGAAATCGATCCACACCGTCGAGCAGCTCGCTCATGGAAAAATCTCCCTTACAGCTTTGAACTAGCGTTCATCAAAAATTATCAGGACAGGGACAACGCGCTGCACAAGTTACCGCCAAAACCGCTGACTATCAGTGATGCTCCCTCATCACTGACCTACAGCTATCTCACTCCGGCACTTTACACCTGCACTTTACACCGGAGAATTACGTCGAGGGTAAAAGTTACATCGCGGGAATATGGGCGAGGTCGATCGGCAATTCGGCGCGGCCGATGCGGTCGGCGCGATCGTGCAATTCCGCGGCGGCGCCATCGACACCGATCATGATCACGAAACGTTGCTCGCGCACACCATTCAAACAATACGTGGCGAGTTCATCGAGATCCTGGAATTGCAGATCCACGCCTTTATCGGCCAATGCCTTCTTGAAATCCTCGGGGGTCGGCAGTGGCTTGAACTCGCGCTTGGCGGGCAGATCCGCCGGCCGGTTGCGGTGCGTGGTCCAGATACCGGTGGCCAGCACGCCGCCGGACGGATAAAACACCGAAGCGCCGAGCTTAGTGCCTTCGCTTTGCAACTGCGCCGCCAGACACTCGGTAGTGATCGATACCGCCGCTTTGCTCGATGCGTACACCGATTGATACGGCAGCGGCGAAATACCGCCGTCGCCGGAGGAAGTATTAATGATATGACCTTCCTCGCCCGACGCGATCATGCGCGGTACGAACGCGAGAATACCGTGCACTACGCCCATCACGTTGACGCCATGCACCCATTTCCAATCGTTGACTTCGGTCTCCCAGATATTGCACGACACCGCGGCAACACCCGCGTTGTTGAATAACAGATGACAGGCGCCATGCTTGGCAAAAACGTGCTCCGCCAGAGCCTCCACCGATTCCGCCTTGGATACATCGGTGACGAAGCCGGAAACGTTGGCGCTGGCAAAACCGGGCAGTGCTTTATCCAATGCCTTCTGCTCGACATCGGCGACCACGACCTTCGCGCCCTCGGCCAGCAGCGCGCGAACGATGGCTTGACCGATACCGCTGGCACCGCCGGTGACGACTGCAACTTTATCTTTAAAATTCTTCATGGAG
>DATIED010000275.1:0-7398 GCA_035455965.1 Spongiibacteraceae bacterium | reverse complement strand
GAAGGAAGGCGGCGCTCGCGTGGTGGGGCGCACACGCAAAACGATCGAGCATAATGCGCTGCGGCGCGATCAAGAGCTGGCGCAATTACAAACCAAAATGCGCGAGCGTAACAAGGCCGAGCGTTGTTTTAATGTCGATGGCACAGTGCGCGGCATCAGTTATTTATTGAAAACGGAGAAAAGCGGTGCGGTTACGCCGATTTTCCAGTTGGGTATCGCCTCCGATCTGGAGCAAAAAATTGTCTGCACCAGCTTTTCGCTGAATGCGCACGGCGGCGAAGAGGCTTGGCGGAAGGCGATCGAAACCTACGCAAAGCATAAAGTGATTCGCAAAAACACTAAGTTGTATAAACAAT
The DNA here is from genome assembly GCA_035455965.1 of Spongiibacteraceae bacterium. Lineage (GTDB taxonomy): Bacteria > Pseudomonadota > Gammaproteobacteria > Pseudomonadales > CAMLJR01 > CAMLJR01. Next base: position 7,042 of record DATIED010000275.1, on the reverse strand, counting down.
TGCTGGCTGCCAAACCCGCGAAAAAGATCGATCGCAAGTAGCATGCGGATATGGGGTTATACGGCTTCGGGTCTGTACCCGATGAGCTGGTACTATTGAATCTATATGGCGGAGTCAGCTTTTGCTGGATTTGCGCCGCGTCGATTCGACGCGGCGCAGGTACATGTTTACGGCTTGTAAGCAGCGGCGGCTTTCAGGATCGCTTCGCGGGCGGCGTCGGCACCGGCCCAGCTATCCACTTTCACCCACTTGCCCGGCTCCAAATCTTTGTAGTTTTCAAAGAAGTGTTCGATTTGCTTGATCAGCAATTCAGGCAGATCGGTATATTCTTTTACGTTTTTGTACAGCGCGCAAAGTTTGTCGTGGGGCACGGCTAACACTTTAGCGTCCTGACCGGATTCGTCGCTCATATTCAATACGCCCACCGGACGTGCGCGAATCACCGAGCCCGGTACCACCGGATACGGCGTGACGACCAATACATCGAGGGGGTCGCCATCCTCGCCCAGTGTCTTGGGAATGAAACCGTAATTGGCCGGATAAAACATCGGCGTTGCCATAAAGCGATCGACAAACAACGCATCGGCGTCTTTGTCGATTTCATATTTGATGGGGGTGCTGTTGGCTGGAATTTCGATAGCCACATAGATATCGTTAGGTAAATCTTTGCCTGCGGGGATTTTGTCGAAACTCATGATCGGAGGTCCAGTCTGGAGGGTTGATTGAAAACTGCAGGATTATAGCGGCTATCTTCGTGCAACCGAAATGGCGGTTTGGTCGACAGACTTTCCGGATGTGCTAGGCTTTTTCAGGTAACCTCCAACACCAAGACTTAACTCGCTAAAATTTAAGAGAAAATCGTGTCGGACGAGAAAGACAGGAAGTTCCCCCGCACGCGCTTGCGCGCAGAAGTAAAACTATCCCACCCGAAAGTGGGCGACCAGCATTCCCATACGCGCGATATTTCCGAGGGCGGTGCCTTCATTATGGCCGAGGGAATCGTGCTGCCGGAAATTGGCGATGTCGTCGAGGTCCAGGTGCAAGGGTTGCCGGGCGAAGACGCACCGGTGGTGCGGATGAGGGTGGTGCGCATCGATAAAGAAGGCATTGCTCTGGAGTTTCTCGAAAGCGAGCACAGTTAGCGAGCGCTCATTAGTGCCGGGATGATAGTATCCGTCGCCCTAAGTATTAGACATCAGGCACAGAGCGTCCCGGCATGCATATTCACATCCTCGGTATTTGCGGCACTTTCATGGGCAGTCTGGCGATTCTCGCCCGCGAACTGGGCCATGTCGTCACCGGCTCGGACACTGCCGTCTATCCGCCGATGAGCACCCAGCTTGAGGCACAGGGAATTCGCCTCCAGGAAGGCTACCATCCCGAACACTTAGAGCCGGCCCCCGATTTAGTGATCATTGGCAACGCTTTATCGCGTGGCAACGCTGCGGTCGAGTATGTTCTGGAGCGTGGCTTGCCGTATGTATCGGGGCCGCAATGGTTGGCTGATCATGTGTTGCAGGGGCGCTGGGTATTGGCGTGCGCGGGTACGCATGGCAAGACCACCACCAGCAGTTTGTTGACCTGGCTGCTGGAGGCCAATGGCTATAACCCCGGTTATTTGATCGGCGGCGTGCCGGAAAATTTTGCGGTGTCGGCGCGACTCACCGACAGCAATTTTTTTGTCATCGAGGCCGATGAATACGACTGCGCGTTTTTCGACAAGCGCTCGAAGTTCGTACACTACCGGCCGCGCACCGCCGTATTAAATAATTTAGAGTTTGATCACGCCGATATTTTCCCCAATCTCGAAGCGATACAGCGTCAATTCCATCATTTGGTGCGCACTATTCCCGCCAGCGGGAAAATTATTTCTCCGAGCGCGGATACGGCACTCGGGGAGGTGCTGGCGATGGGCTGTTGGTCGGAGCGAGAAAGTACCGGCCTGTCGAGCGATGCTGCCGATTGGCAGGCGCAGCTGGTCGCCGCCGATGGCAGCTGCTTCGACGTGTTATTGCGCGGCCAACCGCAGGGTCGCGTGACCTGGCGACACACCGGCCTGCACAACGTGCAGAATGCATTGAGCGCAATCGCCGCAGCGCATCACGTCGGCGTTCGTGCCGCCGATGCGATCGCCGCGTGCGCGGATTTTGCCGGCGTCAAACGTCGCATGGAGCTGCTCGCGAACATCCGCGGCATCCATGTCTACGACGATTTCGCGCATCATCCAACCGCGATAGCGACCACGCTCGAAGGGCTGCGCGCGCGCGTCGGTAGTGCGCCGATTGTTGCCGTGATCGAACCACGCTCGAACACCATGCGTATGGGGCTGCACTTGCAGCGTCTGGCACCGGCCACGAATGCCGCGGATCGCGTGTTGTGGTATCAGCCGGCCGGTTTGGACTGGTCGCTCGACGACGTGATCGCAAACAGTGAGCGCCCGGCGCTGCTGTACAACGATATCGAGCGGATTGTCGCCGATCTAACGCGCGATCTCAGCGGCGGCGAGCATATCGTGGTCATGAGCAACGGCGGTTTCGGCGGCATCCATCAAAAGCTGGTGAGCAGCTTGCTGCATCGTTTTGGTGGCGCGCAGCAACAACAGCAACAACAGTAGTTAGTGATTAGCAGTTAGCAGTTAGTAAAAGACTTCGGAGTAATTCTTACCACGAAGTCTTTTACTAACTACTAAGACCTAAAGCCTAAAGCCTAAAGCCTAAAGCCTAAAGCCTAAAGCCTAAAACCTCGAAACCTGGCCTCTGATCTATGACCAAACCGCGAACCATCACCCTGGCCATGACCGGCGCCTCCGGTGCGCAATACGGCTTGCGTCTGCTTGAGTGCCTGCTGGCCGCGGAGTGCCGGGTATATTTGCTGATTTCCGCAGCTGCCAGAGTCGTGTTGGCCACCGAGACCGGCGAACAACTTCCCGAAGGTTTGGCGGAGACCCAGGCCTATCTCTGTGAGCGTTTTAGCGCGCCGGCAACCCGGTTACAGGTTTTCGATCGCGACGATTGGTTCGCACCGGTCGCCTCAGGCTCTAGTGCACCCGCAAGCATGGTGATCTGCCCGTGCAGCACCGGCACGTTGTCGGCGATCGCCGTCGGCGCCAGCAATAATTTAATCGAGCGCGCCGCCGATGTGGCGTTGAAGGAGCGACGGCAACTGATATTAGTGCCGCGCGAAACACCGTACTCGCAAATTCATTTGGAAAATATGCTGAGCCTGACGCGCATGGGCGCATTGGTGCTGCCCGCCAGTCCGGGGTTTTATCAGCGCCCGCAACGCATTGAAGAGCTAATCGACTTTGTTGTGGCGCGGATTCTCGATCAACTCGGCGTGGCGCAAACTTTATTGCCGCGCTGGGGGCAACCCGAATAGTCGGTTCGGTGTCCGCCTGCAGGCCGGCAACCGTATTACAATAATTTTTTAGGAATTTTTGATGTCGATGATCAACCAGCCGCCCCACACGCGTTATACGCTGGCGGCGGATACACTGTATCTATGCGGCAGTGCCGCGGTATTTCTATTGTTATTTGCCGCGGCGCGCGCGCTGCTGCTGTGGCGCAATATCGATTTGCTCGGTGCCATTCCGTGGCGCGATGTCGCGATTTCATTCGCGGTCGGCTTACGTTTCGATTTGATCGTCACCTGTTATGCCCTGACGCCGTTGGTGTTGGCCATGCTGCTGCCGTCGGGCCTGGCGCGCCGTAGCTGGTGCAATGTCTGGCTGGGATTAATGGCCTTGCTGTGTAGCTTTCTGGCGGTGCTCGAGCTGGATTTTTATCGAGAATTCCACGCGCGTCTTAACAGTCTGGTTTTTCAGTATATCAAGGAGGATCCGAAAACCGTCGTCAGTATGCTGTGGTTCGGTTTTCCGGTGCTGCGTTATTTAGCGCTGTGCGGCGCGTTGACCGCGGTCGCGGTATGGCTGATAAGCCGTATCGATCGCGCGACGCGCAGCCCGCAGGGTCGACCTCCAACCGCTTATGGCATGCGTTTATTAGTGGCGCTGCTGTTGATCGTGGTCACTGCCGCAGCGGCGCGCGGCACGTTTCGTTCGGGCCCGCCGCTGCGCTGGGCCGATGCGTATCGCACTAAGCATTTGTTTACCAATCACCTGGCATTGAATGGCACTTTTACTTTATTGAAAGCCGCACAGCAGGAGTTGAATAGCAAGCAGGACAATCCCTGGCTGAAAAGAATGCCTGCCGAGCGAGCACAGGAGTTGGTGCGCTCGCATTGGCTTACGGATGCCGATCGGCTGCTGGAGCCGCAGCAACTACCGCTGCTGCGCCGCACCTCCGGTCGCGTCGATGGTATGCCGTCGCCGTATAAAAATGTGGTGCTGATTATCGATGAAAGTTTTAGCGCGCAGCGCACCGGCGTATTCGGCAATCCGCAAAAAATTACGCCGCACTTCGATGGTCTGGCGCAGGAAGGTTTGTTGTTTGATCACTTTTTCTCGCAGGGCACGCACACCCATCAGGGCATGTTCGCGACGATGGCCTGCTTCCCGAACTTGCCGTTCTACGAATATCTGATGAAACAGCCGGAGGGCGCCAATAACTTTTCCGGCTTGACCAAGGTATTGGCGGAACGCGATTACAAAAGTTTGTACGTCTATAATGGCGACTTCGCCTGGGACAATCAGTCAGGGTTTTTCCGCGCGCAGCATATGCAGCGCTTTATCGGCCGTCACGATTTCATCAATCCGCGCTTTTCCGATCGCACCTGGGGCGTGTCCGATGAGGACATGTTCGATCGGGGCTTTCAGGAAATTGAGCAGCTGCAGAGCGCCGGCGCACCGTATTTCGTAGTGCTGCAAACCTTATCGAATCACGCGCCGTATGCGCTGCCACCGCAGTTGCCGGTCGAGCCGGTGCTGGTGGATGGCGTGCGCGACGAACACCTCACGGCGATGCGCTACAACGATTACGCGCTGGGTGTCTTTTTTGATCGAATCAAGCAGCGCGGCGGCTTCGACGATACGCTATTCGTATTTCTCGGCGATCATGGTTTTGGCGGCGGCGAGCAAATCACCGACATCGATTTATGGCGTTTTCACATACCGCTGTTGATCTGGGGCAAGGATGTTCAGCAGCACTATGGCAAAACTCGCTCGGTGGTGGGCTCGCAGGTCGATGTGGTGCCAACCATCATGGGTTTGTTGGGCGGCGATTACGAGCATCATTGCTGGGGTCGCGATTTGCTGGCACTGCCGGCCGACGCGCCGGGCCTGGCGGTGATTAAACCTTCCGGCACCGATCACACCACGGCGATTATCGAAGGCGATGCCATTCTGGTACAGCCGCCGAATGCCACGGCGCATTTATACCGTTACACTACCTTGCCGCACCTGCGGGCAGAGCCGATAACCGAGCCGACGCGCGAGCGCGACATGCAAGAGCTGATGCAGGCGTATCTTCAAACCGCTACGCGTGCACTGCTCGATAATCGGGTCGGCCATGGCGATCACGTCGAGCAGGCGAAAACGCAATAAACTGATACTTGGTGGCACCATTTTCACTCGCGCTTCATTCACCTAAAGAGGGGGACGCTATGGAACCACAACAAGGCGAATTTCTGCCGGTCGTCGGTCCGACTAAAGACGAGCGCACCTGGGCGATGCTGTGTCATTTGTGCATCGTCGTGCAGATGTTTATCCCGGTGTTGATTTTGGGGCCGCTGTTGATTTTGTTAATCAAAGGCGATGACCTGCCGTTGGTCAAGCAGCAGGGTAAGGAAGCGATTAACTTCCAGATCACTTTATTTTTAGCGGCGCTGATTTGCGGTGCCCTGATCCCGCTATTCGGACTGGGGTTTTTGTTGGGCGGTCTGGTGGCCGTCTACGCCTTTATCTCCGGCATCATCGCCACCGTAAAAGTAAAGGAAGGCGAGCCGTACCGGTATGGGATTTGTTTGCGATTGATCAGTTGATCGCCCGTCAGCGAGTTGCCATCGCAACGGCGCGTATATTGAGAGGACATCATGCAGTGTCGAGCAGGCTGCGGTGCTTGTTGCAGCGCGCTGAGTATTAGTTCCAGCATTCCAGGCATGCCCACGGGCAAAGCGGCGGGCGTACGCTGCGTACAACTCGACGACGAGTTCCGCTGTCGCTTGTTCGGGTTGCCCGAGCGCCCTAAAGTCTGTTCAGCGTTTCAGGCGGAGCGGGAGTTTTGCGGCGATACGCGCGAACAGGCGCTGGCGTTAATGACCGAGTTGGAGTTGATTACGCGCGTCGGGGTCGCGCGATGAAGACGCTGCCGCTATTTCCGCTCGGCGCGGTATTGTTTCCCGGCGGGCGCATGCCGCTGCGCGTATTCGAGCCGCGCTACGTGGATCTGGTGCGGGATTGCTTAAAGCACGACAGCGAATTCGGCATTGTGTGGATTCGCGAAGGGCGCGAAGTGGTCAGCGCGCCGGAGTCGGCGATGCCGAAATTAGCGCAACTTGGCACCACGGCACGCATTGTCGACTGGGATGCATTGCCGGATGGTAGATTGGGCATTACGGTTGAGGGGGTGCAAAAATTCCGTTTGTTGTCGACGACGCAGCAGTCGAACTTTCTGGTGGTGGGCGACATTGAGCCACTGCCGCTCGATGCGGAGATTGTCCTGCCGGAGCGCGCCGCGGATTTAGTGCAGGTATTGCAGCAACTGGTGCTGCATCCGACCATCGCGGGGTTGAATCTGGCGATCGATGGGCTCGATAGCGGTCGGTTGACCCATGTGGTTGCGCAGCTGTTGCCGATCCCCGAGGAGAAGAAGTTCAGTTTGCTCGCCGAGCTGGATCCGTTGCAGCGCATGGATCAATTATTGGCGCTGTTGGATCGCTTCAACGAGTAGATTAAACAGGGTTTTTGTTAGAGGCTCTAAATTAATTGCGGCAGAAAAAGCACATCGAAAAATTTGTGCAATAGTTTTGTGCGATAGTTGGTGGGGTAGTAGTTGAGAAAGTATAAAGCGTTAAATCAAAAATAAATAAAGGGCGCTGGCTGGGCGGTCGATGGGTGTAAAGGTTGCGCGACTTAGCCGTTAGAATT
>DATIED010000274.1:0-4594 GCA_035455965.1 Spongiibacteraceae bacterium | reverse complement strand
GGCGCGTCGCCGGCAAAGTAAAAGTGGTGGTGTTTTCCTGGCCGGCCAGCCAATTCAGCTGCCCCTGCGGCGCAAACAAATTAGCGGCGTGCGCGGAACCGCTATCTTTGCGGCAGTATTGGCAGTGGCAGAGGAAAAAATTCTTGAAAGTACCTTCGATTTCGAATCGCACCGCGCCGCACAGGCAGGAGCCCAGATATTTTTTGTCCATTTAAATACCTCATCGTTGTAGATAACTTAATCGTCGCGCGTTAATACTTCGAGTAATTCGATTTCAAAAATCAAATTCGAATTCGGTTTGATAAATGCGCCGACTTGCCGTTCGCCATAGGCCAGATGTGCCGGCACGAACAGTTTGCGCCGGCCACCCACTTTCATTCCCATCAGCCCTTGATCCCAACCTTTAATAACGCGGCCGGTGCCGATCACGCATTGAAAAGGTTTGCCCTTATTGTGCGATGAATCGAATTTAGTACCGTCCTCCAAGTAGCCATCGTACTGCGTAGTGATCAACGCGCCTTTGACGACTGCTTTACCGGTGCCGGGTTGCAGGTCTTCGATTTGCAGTTCTTTATTCATTGTCTTGCCGCATTTAATTTATGTTCCAATTTTTACGCTTTGGCCGCTTACTTCTTTGCGTCGTTCGGATAAGGCTCCTGCAGCGCGATGGAGCCCGTTTCCAGCAGCGATTTCAGATTGGACATAATTTTCGGCCAGCCACCGGATACCGCTTCGATAAATTTCGAGGGATCGCGCTCAATGGTGTGCGTGATCGAGAGTTTGACCGCGCTTCCCATAGGTTCCAGTTCCATGGTGCACAGCGAGTCACCTTCGGCTTCGAGTTCGGGTTTGCTCCGATTTAACCAACGGATCACCAGTCGGCGCGGCGGTTCGGCCGCGACGATCGCGCCGGAATCGCTGATGCTGCCATCGGACTGTACCATCCGCCACGCGGAGCCCGCCGCCCACTCGCTCTCGCAATGCGTACCGAACCAGTATTGCCGCATAAATTCGCTATCGTCGGTTAGAGCCGCCCACAGTTTTTCCGGTGTGGTGCGAATGTAAGTCACGTAGACAAAGGTCGATTTAGTCATCGGTTTTCTCCAGGCGTCGTTTCAGATCGCCGAGTGCTTTGAGGCGCGGCTTTTCGAATTTGGCAATCCAGCGCTCATAGATTTCCTGCAGAGGCACGGGATTGAGAAAATGCAGTTTTTCGCGACCGCGCCACACGGTGGCGACCAGGTTAGCCGTCTCCAGCAGATTCAAATGTTGCGTCACGCCCTGTCGCGTCATATCGAGGTGCTCGCACAATTCGTTGAGCGTTTGCCCATCGTTCGCGTGCAGCAGGTCTAACAGCTTGCGCCGGCCGGGATCGGCCAGCGCTTTAAACAGTGCATCGGTGTCCTGGCGTTTCGCCATACGTTATACGCAAGTAGTTAATTGCCAAAATAATAGGCAGGCAAATACTTGCATGTCAAGCGCGGCGATTTGTGGTGTCACTCGCTATCGTCGTGCTGGTTGGAAGTCTCATCGCGACGGTAGCCATCGGCTGATCTGTAATAAGATACGCATGAGTGGTTTGAGGGTAGCTAGCCACGAAAGATGTCAATTTGCAGGGTCTTGCAAAGGCAATGGAGCGAGGTTGATGAGCGATAGGTTTGACGATATCTCGGACGTGCGCGACGGGCTGACCAAAAAGGAGCGGGCCATCCTGTATTGTCTGCAGCAGACGCAACAAGAGCGCGGCGGCCGGAACGTACCTACCGCGATGCTATACGGCCGCGTTCTGGAATTAGTCGATATCGGCCAGCAGGAGTTTCAAACGATTCTTGCGCGCTTTGCGGGAATGACGCGATCGTCGGAAGAGTGAGGCGCGTCGGATAGTCTTGCACTCCATGTAGATTATGTGGCATAGATGCTCAGCCGATAGAATCGGGAATTCAGATTGTTGCCAATGACAAAAAAGAGGAAGCAGCGAGTATGAAAAAGTTCGGTTTGCGAGTTGTTCTTTATGTAGCAGCGAATTGTATGGCAGCTGGCTTGCCGTTTTACGCGCATGCCGACGGCTGCGAATACGATACTCAGTGCAAAGGCGATCGAATTTGCGAAAACAAAATATGCGTTGCGCCGCAGCCGGCTAATCAGGCTGCAACAACTCAGGCTACAACAATCCAGGCTACAACAACGGCCGCTCCCGCTGCAAAACCTGCCGAGCATAGCTCCGGCCTTTTAGGTATTTTCAGTAAACCGCAATCATCGACGACTGACGCCACTTACTTCTGTTGCACCATATCCGAACGGCTGGGGCCATTCCCGAATCCCGAGTCCGATGGAAAAACCTATCGAATCGGCGATGCCTGCTCCGGCACGTCAACGACTGCACGTCGCTTCTCCGGGAAAGTATGCAATTAATTTGCGCCACACTCATGTGCGCCGATTTTGTTGCGAATATAAAGACGGTTGGTCATTAAGTCTTTTAAATTGGGTAGCAGTAGAAAATTAAACAATCGCTTTACGCAGCGAGCGGGCTGGGATAAGAATACGGCGGCCATGTTGTATAAAAATAAAATCTGCGCCGCATAAAAATAAACGCTGCATTGTGGCGTGGTGAATTAAGGGATTTTCGGTGCGACGGCCGCCAGGCTCTCTGGATAAAAAATGCCCGCGCCGATCGGCAATATCGAATCACTCAAGGGATGGGAATGGAATCATGAGCGTTCAGATATCACCTGTTACATCTTCCGCTGCATCCGCAGCTTCAACAGTTCCAACAGCTACGCCGCCACTCACTCCCGAACAGGAGAACAAGGCTGCGTATGACGACGAAGCCGCGCGCATCAAGCGGCGCCGCGCAGCGCTCGGCATTGCTGCCGGACCCGGTCCAAAAGGTCATTGGGGGCTGGCGCTGTCCGGCGGTGGTATTCGCAGTGCGACTTTCAGTCTCGGTGTGTTGCAGGGATTGGCATTGGCGGGCACGCAGGCCTGCAAGCTCGACGAAACAGCAACTGCGGATGAGAAGGGCGGCAGCGCAGCAGACCGTTCACTGCTGGAGCAATTCGATTATCTGTCCACGGTCAGCGGTGGTGGCTATATCGGCGGCTTCTTCGGCAGTCTGTTCGTGCCGGGGCGCTGGCGCCCACTTAAAAATGCCGGGCAGCCCACGCAGGACGACGCGATCGCAGCCGCAACGGATGCCTACGAAGCCCTGCGCTTCGACCCGCCCGGCCGCTTTCGCAGCAAAGAGAAATATCTAAGCGACTGGACGGGCGCCGGACCATTGGCCTGGCTGCGCGAAAATGGTCGCTACATGATGCCCAGCGGAGCGGGCGATATGCTGTATGCCATGGCGCTCGGCGTCCGCAACTGGCTGGCGTTGCAGTATGTGCTCGGCTCGGCGCTGCTGATGTTGTTCGCCTTGCTTACGCTGATTCGCGTTCTGCTGATCGAGCAGTTTGCGCCTGCGCTGCATTGTTCCGGATTGGTCGACTGGGTGCGGAACTGGGAGGCGTGCGCGCTGCCAGCAGCCGGGATAAAACCGACCGATTATTTATGGGCCAGTCCCGCCTGGTTGCTGATGATTGTCTCGATTTATTTTCTGGTATTGCCGGTGGGCATCATGTTCTGGCTGGTGCAGCCGCCGCTCGGCGCAAACTCCAGCAGTGCACCATCGCGTCTGCCGACAGCTGCGCTATTGGCGCTGGCCTTGGCAGGTGGGATGTCATGGCTTTTGCTCGGTGTCAGGGCCGATTCGACAAGCAGCAATTGGCACGATGTGTCCAGCGTGTTGATCGGCTGTGCGATACCGGTGCTGCTCGGCGGAATTTTCAGCCTGCTGGTTAGCTGGGTCTGGCATGGCTCGACGGTTTCGGTGATCCGCGTGCGGTTGACGCGTTGGCAGAGCAGCACTTTCAAGATAACCTCGGTCGTTGCGCTGATAGCAGTGTTGGATACATTGGCGCAGCAGCTCTATTGGTGGTTGTGTTACGAGGCGCAACAATCGGCCGCGACCCCCGCGATTCTACCGGCCGTATTAGCGGCGTTCGTATGGCTGGTGCGCGCGGGATCGAAATTGCTCGACGAAAAGGCAAAGCCCGGTTGGCTCCGTTTCATACCGATGAGTGCGCTTGCGGCTGCAGGCGGTGTCGTCATGTTGTTGTTGGTGGCGCTGGTGTGGGGCGTTGCGGTGCAGTGGGTACGCTGGCATGGAGTGATGCCGGCGGGGGTGATGGTCGGTGAGGATGTTGTTCATGCCACCGAGCGGCTACTAATTTTTTCCGTGCTGCAGGCGCTCGCGTTGGCGCAATTTCCCGGCTTCATCAACCTATCCAGTCTGCAGAGTATTTACAGTTCGCGGCTGACGCGCGCCTATCTCGGTGCCTCCAATCGCGAGCGTTTCAAGTCCACGCAGAATATCGGTGTCAGCGAGCCGTTGCCCAGCGATGCATTGACGGTCGGTACCTATTACGACGCCGCTGTGCTGGCGCCGGTGCATTTGATCAATGTCACGGTCAATCAGACGATGGATCCCGCCGAGCAACTGGTACAGCGCGACCGCAAGGGCAAGCCGTTGGCAGTGGCATCCGCCAGTCGCTTC
>DATIED010000273.1:0-7094 GCA_035455965.1 Spongiibacteraceae bacterium | reverse complement strand
CACTTTCTTCATCGCGCAAATAAATCGCTTCGCCACTGGTATCGCTGACCGCATCGTTGTACCACGGCGTGAGGCGAAACTCGTGCGCGTTTTCGCTCCAGGTATACGCTCGCCCGCTCTCCGATAACACGGTGCCGAAATGCGGATTGGCCAATACATTCGACCATGGCATCGGCGTCGCTTGGCCCGGTGCAAGCGTAATCACATATTCGCGACCGTCGACAGCGAAGCCGCCAAAACCGTTATCGAGCAGCGTTGCGCGGCGCGCTGACGTTACTTCATTGTCCTCGCGACGCGGCGTGCGCGTCGGCTGCAAACGCGGCACCCGCACATCGCTTAGACTGCGGCGATTGAGCTGTTCGGCCAAGGTGCCGCGCTCATCGCTGATCACGATTCGCGCCACCGTCAACATTAATATTCGATCTTCGTTGCTGATCTGGTCTGCCGGTCGTACGAATATCCCACCCGGTCGATCCAGTACATGCGCTTCGGGGCCGGCGCCTATCAACGCGAGAATTTGCTCCTGTAATATTTGTCGATAACCGGCGTGATCTTCGTTCCATATAACCAGATCGACCGCCAGCCCTTTTAAGCGCCAGTACGCGTGTGCCTGCACCAATTGACGCAACAATTCAATGTTGCTCGAATCGTGAATTTGCAATAACACGATCGGCAGATCGCCGGAAATTGCATACGCCCACAACCCGGATTGACCGCGCCGATTTTTAATCAGTACGCCGGCCTCGGCCCGCAGCGTTGCGCTGGCATAAATAATCGAGTTGGCGAGTCGTCCATACAGTTGCGCATCGGCCTCGCTGGCATTGAGTTGGCGCAGCAACACTTGACTGTGCGTCCAGGCCAAATCGAAAACGCGATCGGCGAGATGGCGGTCCTGATATTTTTCGATGAGACCGAGCGCGATAGCGCGCGTCTCGCCCATGCCGGAAACCATATCGATAGTGGCGGGCTGGTTGGGTTCGAGCGTTACGCGATAACGAATTGCCACGATCGGGTCCAACACCGAGCCGGCGCCGCCGCGCAATTGCGCGGTATTCATCGCGGCCGGATTTACGATGCTGTTGGTGCGGCCGATAAATTGCCGCCGATCGGTTTCATACGAAACCGCTTGTACCTCGGCGCCGTGCACCGCCATTAAATGCAGCATCCACGGCGTGTGTTCATCCTGCGAGCGCGGCCGTCGCGTACACAGAATGGCCTGGCGCCGCGCGACGATTTCGGTCTGTACAAATAAATTGCTGAAAGCAGGATGCGCGGCATCGGCCGCAGCCGCCGCAATTACCACCTCGGCGTAACTGGTTATTTCGATGACGCGGCGCGTCCTCGCGTTATTGGTGATGTGCATGCGCCGCAATTCGATGTCGTCCTCGGGCGAGACGACGATCTCGGTGTGTAAATCGTAATCGTGATCGCTGCGACGGAACTCGGCGCGGCCCTCGGAGAAAATAACCTGGTAGCTATCGGCGGTCTGCAAGGTCGGCTGCTGTGCGGTAGACCAGAAGGCGCCGCTCGCGACATCGCGCAGATAACAAAAGGTGCCCCAATTATCGGCGGTGCTGTCTTCCTGCCAGCGCGTCACCGCGAGATCCTGCCAGCGACTGTAGCCGCCGCCGGCATTGGTGATCATTACGTGATAGCGACCGTTCGATAATAATTGCACTTCCGGATGCGGGGTATGCGGCGTGTCTAAAATACGCACCGGCATTTCAGGGTTGCTCGACAACATCGGTACATCGGCCAGCTCGGAGGTTAACGCGCGAATCGCCGTTGCTTTGGGGATGCGCTCCTGTAATAACAGCAGCGTTGCCTGCAGCAATAAATCGGCTTCGAAGCGGCGCTGCATCGGCTGCCCCAATAATAGATAGCCGAGCGCCAATAAACTCATGCCCTGGTGATGCGCCATAAACGAGCGGATGATTACACTGGTCTCGCCGCGTCGCTGCCGGGCGGGCGTGTAATCGATGGCTTCGTAAAAGCCAAATCTGCCCTGCATACCCAATGTTGCCAGATGTTGTAAGTTTGCGCAGGCGGCTTCCGGCGCCACCATCAGCGCCAATACCGTCGCATACGGCGCGATGACCAAGTCCTCGGCCAGGCCGCGCTTGAGGCCGAGTCCCGGCACGCCGAAGGCGCGATACTGATAATTAAATTGCGTATCGACGGCGTTGTAACCCGACTCGGACACGCCCCAGGGTACATCGCGCTGTTTGCCATATTCGATCTGGCGCGCCACGGCGGCGACGTTAGTTTGCTCGAGCAGGGTATTGGCGTAACTTGGCATCACCAGCAGCGGCATTAAATATTCGAACATCGAGCCACTCCACGACAGCAGCACCGGGGCGCTGCCGGCACTGGCAAGCAAGCGCCCCAGTGCGAACCAACTATCCTGCGGTACCTGCCGCTGTGCGATCGCGACAAAAGTCGCCAGCCGCGCCTCGGAGGCCAACAAATCGTAAAAGCTGGCATCGAGGCGGCGCTCGGTGACGTTGTAACCGATGGCAAATAAGCGGCGCGTTTTATCGAATAGAAAATCGTACTGCATTTGCGCAAACGCATCGCTCTGCGCTGCCAGATCTTCGATAGTGGCGACGCGTTGTCTTACGCGCGCGCTCACCTCGGCGGCCAGGCGTCGTAGATTTTGCAAATATCCGGAGTCGGTAGTCGGGCCGATAGCGGAGCTTTCGCTATCGAGCAGTGGAACTAATATTTCTTCGACATTCGCCAATTCGCGCAGAGTCGGCATGGCGACGCCGAATGCGGTATCGAAGCGGTTTAGCAGCGCGGCATCGGCGGGTATCAGGGCTATTAACTCGCACCAGGGCGCGAATAGTCGTAACTCGCCGCACAATGCATGGCATTGCCGCACCAGCGTATGCGCCCACCACTTCAAATCGCTGCCGTCGAAAAAATCGCTGTCGGCGGCATAGGCCAACGCATCTTGGTGCAATTGCTCGAGATGTTTTTGCAGCGTCGGCAACTTGAGCGCCGATTGGTAGTTCATCGATTCGAGTAGTGCCGACATCCGTATCAATATCGCGTTGCTATGATCTTCGGCTGCTATCACAATCGTTAATGTGGCGTGCAGCCCGGTCAACCAGGAGTGGGTTGCTACCGGTCGATCGAGCAGCGCCAGTAGTCCTTGCCGCAGCACCAATAAATGACCCGCCAAATTGCCGCTGTCCACCGTCGAAATATAAATCGGTTGCAAGGGTTGCCGCGACAGCGTGTCGTACCAGTTATAAAAATGGCCCTGGTAACGCTCCAGCGCCGCCATCGAGCCCAGCGTATTGGTCGTGCGTTCGAGCAGCTCGCCGGTCGCGATGTAACCGAAGTCGTGAGCGGTCAGATTCGCCAGCAGCGCCAGCCCCATATTGGTCGGCGAGGTACGATGCGCAATGATCGCGCCGCGGTACTCCTGAAAATTATCCGGCGGCAACCAATTTTCTTCGGCCACCACGAATTGTTCGAAGAAACCCCAGGTGCGGCGCGCGGTGGCATTGAGAAATAGTAATTCTGCGGCATTTAAACGCGCCGGGGCTAGCGTCAAAGGCCGGCTTAGCCACCAGGTGATCAGCGGTGCACACAACCACAATAATAAAATCGGCGTTGCAAACGGCAGTGCGGCGGGCGCGCGCGCGACCAAATAAGATGCGATCGCCAGAGCGCTCAGCGGTGCGATCCACATGGTGCGCAACGCGCTGGCGAAATCAACGCGCCGATTGCGTTCGACCTCGCTCGACGGCGCCCATTCCAGTAGTCGGCGGCGCGTGATCGATAAGCGCACCAGCGTGCGCAAAATGGCATCCATGCTGAAATAGGCATCGAACGGCAGACAGGCAATGGCTAATAGCGTTTGAACCAAACTATTAATGGCGCCGCGCCCGACTGCCGCTAAATGTTGCCGCCATAACATATCGAGCGGTTTGCGACATAAATGCACGGCGACCTGGCAAAGCGGAGCTATCGATAAAATTCCCAGTACCGCTAACGTCCAGAATGCCGGTGCGTTTGATCCGATCCAACCGCATAGCAACAATAACGTCAGTGCGGTCGAGTTGAGGCTGCGCAATAAATTATCGAGAATTTTCCAGCGCGATAACGCCGATAACGGATTGCGCTGACGCCTTTTATCGCTGCCGTTGCGCGCGCCGGTCACGCGCGGTAACAGCCAGCCCAGCAGTTGCCAGTCGCCGCGAATCCAGCGTGCGCGGCGGCGCACATCGGCGCTGTACTGCGCCGGATATTCTTCGTAAAGGCGGCTGTCGCTCAACAGGCCCGAGCGCGCGATACAGCCTTCCAATAAATCGTGACTGAGAATGCGATTGTCGGGCAGGCGGCCCGCTAATGCGCGATCGAAAGCGTCGACATCGTAGATGCCTTTGCCGATAAACGAACCTTCATCGAACACATTCTGATAAACGTCGGCGACCACGCGCGTGTACGGATCGATGCCGGGCTCGGTGCCACAGAGTCGCGCATAATGCGAGGCGTTGGCGCCCTTCATACTGGTGGCGACCAGCGGCTGCATAATGGCGTAGCCGGCGCTGATGCGAGAGTGTTCGGCAGCGCCAGTGCCGGCAAATGGTTTATCCGGGAACTCCTTATTAGAGGACTCTTTATTAGAAAAGTGGGCGCGATTGAGCGGATGCGCCATCGCGGCGACTAATTCGCGCGCCGCGTCGCGCGGCAATTGCGTATCGGTATCCAGAGTGATGACGTATTGCACGCCCGCCAATGCAGTGACATCGCCGACCACGCGCATGAAACTGTGTTGTGCGCCACCCCGTAAAAAAGCATTTAAGTCGGCGAGCTTGCCGCGCTTGCGCTCGACGCCCATCCAGATTCGTTCCTGCGGATTCCAGACGCGCGGCCGATGCAGCAGAAAAAATAAATCGCTGCGTTCGTATTTGCTATTCAGCGCCGCGATCCGGTCGGCTATAAAATCCAATAATGCAGCATCCTCCGGGCGGGTTTCGGAATCTGCATCGAGAAAATCGGTGAGTAATGCAAAATGCACCTGCTCGTCGCGATTGGCTAGAAACCGCACTTCCAATGCTTCGCACAACTCCTCGATAGTGGCGATCGTACTCAACAAGGTCGGCACCACCACCAGAGTGCGTGCCGCAGCCGGGATGCCGGCGGAAAAATCCATGCGCGGCAACGCCTTCGACTTTGTCGCCAACGTCGCCAGCCATGTCACCAAAATCACCGCGAGGCGGTTGGTGCACATGAGTGTCGCCAGCGCTATCAATAACAGCGGCCAACCATGCCAGCCTTCGCTATGCGCGCGCCACCACAGCGGTGCGGTAAATAGCGCCGTTGCCGCGGCGATGGCGCCGAGGAAGAGCGGCAATGCGAATTTTCTCGCCGCGCGCAAAAGCCTCAGAGTATGGGGCTGGCTTGCGGCAGCGGCCTGTTCCAACTGCGGCAGGCCGCGATCGATTAAATAGAAGCCGATGTGCGCCGCGCGCAATTCGCCGCGTTGCGCGGCCGCCTGCGTTAATTGCAGCGCGCACTGCGCGACTTCGCTTTCCGATAGCGCCGAGCGCCGCGCAATTTTTTCCACTGCGTGCCGATAACTGTCGCGCGTCCAGAACTCCATCTGTTTGTAAGTGCCAGAGGGGTCCTGCGCCAGGATTTGCTCGACTACGCTGGTGGCCTCGACAAACGCGCGCCAATCGGTGGCGCCCAGAAAGCGCAGACTACCCATGCTATTGCCGACCGAAACCTGATCGGCCGCTTGTTGCTGCGCCTCGCTGCGCACCAATTGCTCGATAGTCAGATGCGATTCCGCGAGCAATTGCTCGATCCAGGTGAGCGGCAGTGCCGAGGCAGGGATATGGCCCTGCAAACGGCGCGTCAATTCCGCCACGAAGGCGCTGACCATCGGCGGGCGCGAACGCGCCATATCCGAGATGACGAGAATCAAACTTTTCGGATCTTTTTCCGCGACCTCCAGCATGCGTTCCGCCCAGGTATTGGCGATGCGGCGATGCAGGCTGCTGGCGGCGATGCGCGCGGCAACGCGGCGTAAATTTTCGAGCAGCGCCAGCCGCAGCATAATCGGAATGGCCCACAATTCACCTAACGTCAGCGGCGTTATGCTTTGATACGACATGACGAAGCGATGTAAAACCTCCAGATCGACGCGACCGTCGCCATGCGAGATCGCTTCCAGGGCGATATCGTAAACGCGCGGCAGCGCTGCCGATGGCCCGCTCGCCAGGCGCGGTAGTACGCGGCTATAACCCTTCGGTAAATGGCGGCGTGCGGTGCGGATCTGTTCTTCGATGAGATAGAAGTTATCCAGCAGCCATTCCGCAGCCGGAATAAATTGCCGATCGATGAGTTGTGCCAGCTGCGTGCAGACATCGACCAGTACGGCTTCGTTTTCCGCCAGGCGGGTCAGCAGCCGATCGGCGGCCGGTGCCGTGCTGAGCTTGTGTGCGGCGGCCAGCCGGCGCGCGTGCAGATCCATTTGATCGGCGCTAAATAATTCCGAGCGCAGCGGTAATTCGGTACTCGTGAGTGGGTTTTCGACGTAGCTATCGCTGACGACATATTTATCGCGCAGATAGCGATCTTCGAAATAGCTATGTTGCGACCGATCCGTTGCGGGCACTAAGCGCAGTAGAAAACCGCTAAAGCGCTCGCGTTGACGCATTAGATATTGAGCAAAGGTGGGCTTACTTGCCATCGATTACAACCTTGTATGGCGGCAAACGCTAACGCGATTGTCGCGTCAGTTTTTCGCGGAACTAAGCTTGAGTGACCGGCTTTTCGTCATGAAAAACTGCATAGTGCAATTCGGAAACTAACAGCGCGACTTGCGGGCGTGTTAAATAAATAGCGCGCATGAAATCGCTAGGATGCTGTTGTAGAGTACCGATGATGAGGGCAATGATCTGTACGTTGGCGTACGAAGCATCAATGGGTGGAGGAGAGAGCTCAAGCGCGACAGCGGGCGCGATTGATCGCCATTGTACGCTGGCAGACGGACGGGCGGGAAATTAACGCTCAAGCTGTAGCCCTCTTCAAACATACAACGGATGTTTAGGCCCCAAGGGAATGGTGTA
>DATIED010000272.1:0-8126 GCA_035455965.1 Spongiibacteraceae bacterium | reverse complement strand
GTGTCAGATAGTGCTGGGTCAATTCCACGCTGGAAAATTGTTTTGCTGCCAAGCCTTCTAACAGTTCGGCTATGGTGAGTCGATGCATGTTGGGTGATCTCGATTCGATTCGTTCTAAAATATGTAGGCCGTTTAAATGGTGCGCTTATCGTTTTAAATAGAGCAGCTCGGCTTATTCGATAACTTTTGGCACCAGATACAGGCCCTGCTCGGCGCTCGGCGCGATCGCCTGAAAAGCCGCGCGGGCATTTAATGCGTCGGCTCCGGCCGGCTCGGTCACGGCATCGGCACGCAGGCGTTGCGTCGCATCGAGCGGATTCGCCATCGGCACCACGCCACTGGTGTCGACCTCCTGCAGGCGGTCGACCATCGCCAAAATATTGCCCAGGCGCTGCGACAATTCCGGAATGGCATCGGCGGCGATGCTGATGCGCGCCAGTTTGGCGGCTTTTTCGATATCCGCGGCGGTGATGCTCATGTGTTCTCTCCATCGTGAGGGTCGCCGGCGCGGTGTAACGGCGCGACAATTGGCGATGCTATTGGGGTGCGCGACATGCATCGGAGGCTGCGCGCAATTTCGTTAACGATCTTTTTTAAGTGTATCGTCGCAGCACCTTTTTTGGCGTAATCCATAGCGTTTTACACAAGCCGCAGCGCCTGGCGGACGATATGCCGCAGCGAGTCGCGAAGTGTGAAAAGTGTGGCGGCAGGCACAAAACAGCCGCTAAAGTTATCATATTTGCGCCTTGCCCTGAATCCCTGCGATTGATAGAGTGGCGCGCTTAAATCAAAAGGTGAAATAACACATGCTAAAGCGGATTCGGGGGATGTTTTCCAGCGATTTGTCGATCGATCTGGGCACCGCCAACACCCTCATTTACGTACGCGACCAAGGCATTGTGCTCGACGAGCCATCGGTGGTTGCGATTCGCGTGCACAACGGTCAAAAAACCATCGAGGCCGTTGGCGTCGAAGCCAAGCGCATGTTGGGCCGCACACCGGGCAATATCACCGCGATTCGCCCGCTGAAAGACGGCGTTATCGCCGATTTCCAAGTTACCGAAAAGATGTTGCAGTACTTCATCGCCAAGGTCCACAAACACAGTTTTATCCGACCCAGCCCACGCGTTTTGGTCTGCGTGCCGTGTAAGTCGACCCAGGTCGAGCGGCGTGCGATTCGCGAATCGTGCCTCAGCGCCGGCGCGCGCGAAGTGCGTTTGATCGAAGAGCCGATGGCGGCCGCGATCGGCGCCGGCCTCGATGTCGAGGCGGCTTCCGGCTCGATGGTGGTCGATATCGGTGGCGGCACCACCGAGATTGCCATTATTTCCCTGAACGGTATCGTGTATTCGGATTCGGTGCGAATCGGTGGCGACCGGTTCGACGAAGCCATCGTGTCGCATGTGCGCCGCGCCTATGGCAGTTTGATTGGCGATGCCACCGCCGAGCGTATCAAGCAAGAGATCGGCTGCGCTTTCAGTGGCAGCGAACTGCGCGAAATCGATGTGCGCGGCCGCAATCTCGCGGAAGGCGTACCGCGCAGTTTTACGCTGAACAGCGATGAGATTCTCGAGTCGTTGCAGGAGCCGCTGGCTAATATCGTGCAGGCAGTTAAGCGTGCACTTGAGCAGTCGCCGCCCGAGCTGGCTGCGGATATTGCTGAAAAAGGTATTGTTTTAACCGGCGGTGGTGCGCTGTTGCGCGATATCGATCGGCTGTTGGCCGAGGAGACCGGTCTGCCGGTGGTGATCGCCGACGATCCGTTGACCTGCGTCGCGCGCGGCGGCGGCAGAGCGATGGAAATCATGGATCGACATCATCTGGACCTGGTTTCCACCGAGTGATTCACCTACGCGGGCGCTTTCGTGCTTGTGGTGAATCCGGTAAAAGCTGTGATAACAAGGCCGGCGGTAAATCCAACTGCTTCAGCTTGGATAATCAAAAAAACAAATATGGGTCGCGGCATTGATGTAGCCGAACATGGCATGATGCGCTCTGTGGAATAACTGCCGGGGTAGCGCGATTAAACCTCTATTTCAAAAAGGCCCCTCGATCGGCTCGCGCATGTTGCTGTTATGCGTGGTGGCCTTCGCGCTGATTTTCGGCCATATGCAGTCGCCCTGGCTGCGCGGTATCGAATCCAATTTATCCGTACTGGCAACGCCCTTTTATTGGTTGGCGGATCTGCCCTATCGCGTCAAGGACTGGGGTGGCCACACGGTGCGCGATTGGCGCAGTCTGCTCGACGAGAATGAAAAGCTGCGCGAGCAGACTTTGATCCTCGAGGCCCGGGTCGAAAAAATGGCCTCCTTAAGCGCCGAAAATACCCGCCTCCGGCAGTTACTCAACTCCTCCGCTCATCTCGATGACAGCGTGTTGATCGCCGAGCTGGTCGGCGTCTCTGCCGATCCGCTGCGGCATGTCGTGGTGATCAATAAGGGCCGCGACGCCGGTGTTTACGTCGGCCAGGCCGTAATCGATGCGCGGGGGCTGGTGGGGCAGGTCATAGAAGTCAGCGTTTACTACAGCCGCGTAATGCTGATCACCGACAGCACGCATGCGGTGCCGGTGCAGGTCAATCGCAACGGCGTGCGCGCGATCGCGGAAGGGTCCGGTTTGATCGACGAATTACAGCTGACGCATCTGGCGGCGACGATGGATGTCAAGGAGGGCGACCTGTTGGTGACTTCGGGACTCGGTGGCCATTTCCCGGTCGGCTATCCGGTGGCGGTGGTCACCAAAGTCGATCGCCAGGCCAACGCCTTTATGAAGGTTACCGCTCGCCCCGCCGCGCAGCTCGATCAAACCCGTCATCTATTATTGATTTTCCGCGAAAAAGGCGCGCTGCCGACTCCCGAGCTGGAGATGCCAGCCGCACCGGAAATAGCGCCGTGAGCGTAGCCGAGCCAAAGGCGAGCGGGCGCGGCATTATCGCTGTGACGTTGGTGATTGCGCTGTGGCTCAGTGTGATTCCGCTGCCCGACTGGGCGCGTTGGGCGCGTCCCGAATGGGTGGCGATGGTATTGATCTACTGGGTTATCGCGCTGCCGCACAGAGTCGGCATAGGCGCATCCTTTTTTACCGGCTTGGCGCTGGATTTAGTGGAGGGAGCACCGCTCGGGCAAAACGCACTCGCGCTTGGCGTCGTTGCCTATCTGGCGTTGATTTTGTATCAGCGCATGCGCATGTACACCGCGTGGCAGCAGGCCGGTATCGTATTCGTTTTGATCGGCTTAAATCAGCTGCTATGCCACTGGGTGCAAACATTGATGACCAAGGTGGTGCCGACCATGTTGTTTCTATTGCCCACGTTAATTTCGGCGCTGCTGTGGCCCACCGTGATGCCATTGCTACGCAAAATGCGTCGGCATTTCTTAGTAACTTAGGCGGGGACCCAAGACATGCCCGCTGCTGCTGCAACTCCCGTTCTTTACTTAGCCTCGCAGTCGCCGCGCCGCCGCGAGTTATTGCTGCAGATCGGCATCGCCCATCGCGTAATCGCCATCGATGTCGATGAAACCCCCCATCCGCATGAAGCCGCCGCGCTGTACGTGGAGCGCCTCGCGCGCGCCAAGGCCGCCGCCGGTTGGGCCGCCTGCCAAACCAATGGTGAGTCGCCGCTGCCGGTGTTGGGCGCCGATACCGTGGTGGTACTGGCGGGCGAAATTCTTGGCAAACCGCGCGATGCCGACGATGGGCGAGCGATGCTGCGGCGTTTGTCCGGCAACTGCCACGATGTATTAACCGGAGTGAGCTTATGCGGCGCGCGCGGTCAAATCGCCTGCGTCAGCGCGACGCGGGTTTGGTTTCGACCGTTGAGCGCCGCCGAGATCGAATGGTACTGGGCTAGCGGCGAGCCGTGCGATAAAGCAGGGGCCTATGGTATCCAGGGTTTGGCGGCGCGCTTTGTCGAGCGTATGGAGGGAAGCTACAGCGGTGTGGTCGGCCTGCCGCTATTCGAGACGGATGCATTGTTGCGTCGCTACGACAGCGACGCGATCGACTGCGACTAATGCCAAATAAGTAAGGCCACACAGGTAAGGTAATGAACGAAGAGATACTAATTAATATAATCGCGCTGGAGACGCGCGTCGCGCTGGTTGAAAACGGCGTGCTGCAAGAGGTTTATATCGAGCGCGAACGCTCGAAAGGCATCGTCGGCAATATTTATAAAGGCACGGTGGTGCGCGTATTGCCCGGCATGCAGGCGGCGTTTGTCGATATCGGTTTGGAGCGTGCGAGCTTTTTGCATGTGTCCGATATTTTCATGCAAGGCGAAAATGGCATGGAGCAGCGTCCGGCGAACGGCAGCCCCGCGCCGGACATTCGCCTGGTATTGCGCGAAGGGCAATCGGTGCTGGTGCAGGTCAACAAAGATCCGCTCGGCACGAAGGGTGCGCGCCTCACCACGCATCTTTCCATTTCCTCGCGCTTTCTGGTGTATATGCCGCAGACCGCGCACATCGGTATATCGCAGCGCATCGAAGATGAAGATGAGCGCAATCGATTAAAAACCCTGGTGGAAAATTGTATCGCCGCCGAGGAGATGCAGCAGGCCGGCGGTTTTATCGTACGCACCGCCGCGGAAGGTGCCGGCGAGCAAGAGCTGTTGGCGGATATTCGCTTTCTCAAGCGCTTGTGGCGCGCGTTGGCGGAGCGTATCGCCAACAATCCCACACCGTCGATCATCTACGAAGATCTGCCGTTGTTTCTGCGCACCATGCGCGATTTAGTGCGGCCCAGTCTGGAAAAAATTCGGATCGATTCGAGCAGCATTTATGAGCGTGTCGTCGAATTCGCACGCGATTACATTCCCGAGGTTTGCGAGCGTATCGAGCTGTATAAAAGCGAGCGCCCGCTCTTCGATTTATACGGACTGGAAGCCGAAATTCAAAAAGCTTTGAGTCGCAAGGTCGAGTTGAAATCGGGCGGCTATCTGATTATCGATCAAACCGAGGCGATGACGACCATCGATGTCAATACCGGTGCGTTTGTCGGCAATCGCAATTTGGAAGAAACGATTTTCAAAACCAATCTGGAAGCAGCCACCGCCTTGGCGCGACAACTGCGCGTGCGCAATCTCGGCGGCATCATCATCATCGACTTCATCGATATGAAAGATCCTGAGCATCGGCGACAAGTGTTGCGTACTTTAGAAAAAGCGATGGAGCGCGATTACGCCAAACTCAGTATCACCGGCGTATCCGAATTGGGTTTGGTGGAAATGACGCGCAAACGTACGCGCGAAAGTCTGGGGCATATGCTGTGCGAGGCGTGCCCGGTTTGCGAAGGGCGCGGCTCGTTGAAGTCGCCGGAGACGGTTTGCTACGAAATTTTTCGTGAAATTCTGCGCGAGGCGCGCACTTACGACAACGATAAATTACTGGTGCTGGCTTCGCAGCAGGTGGTCGATCGCCTGCTCGACGAGGACTCGTCGATCGTCGCCGATTTGGAGGAACTGCTCGGCAAGACCATTCAATTTCAAGTCGAAAGCATGTATTCGCAGGAGCAGTTCGATGTCGTATTGCTATGACTGCGGGATGGGGACAGCCCCCGTTTTTACGCGCAAAAACGGGGTCTGTCCCCGGTTCACCGCGGATTGATTAGCGATGTCATCGCGCCCCGCGCTGATCTGGATCAACCGCCTGCTGTGGACGTTTTTAGTCGGCGCGGTGCTGGTGTTGGGCACGGTGGTGAGTCTGGGGCGGCATTATCTACCGTACGTCGAAACGCATCAGGCGCAAGTGATCGCCGAATTGCAGCGCCGCACCGGGCTAAGAGTTAGCGTCGGTCACGCGCGTGCCTACTGGCAGCGTTTATCGCCACATTTAATCGTCGACGATTTTAAGTTGTACAACCCCGAGCACCCCGAACAAGCTGTGTTGCAAATTCAACACGCGGAGGTGCGGCTGGGCATTTTTCGCAGTATCGATGCCGGCACTATCGCTATCAGCAAGCTCGAAGGGTACGGCGTGCAGTTGTCGCTCGAGGAGGCCGAGCTGGGGCACTGGCGCTTGCCGGGTTTTGCGACCGGTGCGAACACCGGCTTTGAACGCGTGGCGGAACTATTATTAGCTATTTATCGGGCCGAGCTGCGCGATGCGCAGATCGATCTGCATTTCTTTGACGGCGGCGCAGCGCATTTGAACAACGGACAATTGCGCTTGCAACGAGTGGGCGATTTTCGGCGCCTGAATCTGACGTTGAGTTTCGCCGATCGCGGCGCGCCGTTAACTATGGTGGTTGAGTCGAACGGCGACCCGCGCCATATCGAGCGATTTACAGCGCGGGCTTATGCGACATTTTCCGGGGGGGATTTTACGCCGCTGCTGCCTATCGTCAAAAGGTTTGGAGTCGATCTTCGACTGGGTGGCATCGACGGCGTCGCGTGGCTGGATTGGCGGCCGGGTGCCGATATCGAAGTGCGCGGACGTCTGGCGATGCCGCTGCTCGATCTCGCCGGCTTAACGGGCAGCGATTTACCGCCGTTGAAGAGTGTGGTTGCGGAGTTCCTGGTTCGCGACAATGCCGGACAGCGTCGCTTATGGTTTCCGCAACTATTACTGCAATGGAGCGATCGCGCGCTCAATTTTTCCCAATTGCTGTTGGTCGCGGATGAGCAGCGTCCGAACGTCTTGCAGCTCGAAATGCCGAAACTGACGCTGGCGGCGCTGAGCGAGGCGTTGTCGGCAGCTCCGGCTCTGTCCGAGCATTTGCGACAAACGCTCGCGACCTTGTCGCCAACCGGCGAGTTGCGCAATTTACACGTAACTGTGCCGAGCGTGCCGAACCGTAATGATTTGTTCCGGCTGCGCGCCGAAGTGGTCGACGGCGCGGTCGACGCGTGGCAGGGCGCGCCCGGCGCGACCGGAATCGCCGGGTATGTCGATATGGGCGTGGATGCCGGTATCTTCGATTTGGATGCCGGCAAAATGACGTTGATCTTTCCGCATGTCTATCGCTATGCATTGCGCTTCGACACGGTGCGCGGACAGGTTGGCTGGCGAGTCGAGCCCGATCGGGTATTGGTCGATAGCGGCCCGCTCCAAACCGAAAGCGATGCCGGTCGCGCGAGTGCATTATTTGCACTCGACTTGCCGCATGCTCACGATAGCGCGCCGCTGATGACATTGATGGTAGGACTGCAAGGTTCGGCCGCCGAATATCGCAATCGTTTTATTCCGTATACATTGTCGCCGGACCTGCTCGGCTGGCTTGGCTCGGCGGTGAACGGCGGAAAAATTCCGAGCGGCGGATTTATTTATCGCGGTTCGCTGGCAGGCGCGCAGCATCTCGATCGCACCGTGCAATTATTTCTCGACGTGCGCGACGGTAAATTGAAATATCAACCGGATTGGCCGCAGTTGGAGGATGTGCGTGCGGCGGTTTGGGTGGATGACGATAGCCTGTTGGTGCAAAGTCCATCGGCGCGCACGCTCGCACAGATTGTCGCGCGCGACGTAGAGGTCGAAATGCATCCGGGAGTGGACGGTAGCTGGCTCACCGTCGTGGGCGATGTTACGGCGCGCAATGACGATGCGCTGCGCCTGCTGGTCGAAAGTCCGCTGCATAAAAAGGTCGGTGCTGTGTTGGATCGCTGGCATTGGCGCGGTCGCGTCGATGCCAGGCTCGATCTGGGGTTCGCGTTGGGCGGCAGCCGCCCGCAGGAATTGCGCGTCGACACCGAGTTGCAGGGGGGCGATCTGTTGATTGCGGACCAGAGCCTGACACTGACCGACGTGCGCGGTCCGCTGCAATATCGTTCGGATAGCGGTCTGCAATCCAGCGGCATGAGCGCCAACTGTTACGGCAAGCCGCTTACTGCGAAAGTGACCTCTAATCAATCCGGTGCGTTGCGGGTGGATATCGATGGCCGCATGGCGCTTTCCGATCTCCGCAGTTGGTTGGACCACCCGTTGTTCGACTACGCTGCCGGTGAGATTGGGTTTAATGCGGTATTGCAGCTTGCCGGCGAGCGCAGCGAACTGAACGTCGACTCCGATCTGCAGGGCGTTGAGATCAAGCTACCCCCGCCGTATAACAAGCGGGCGGAAACTATCCTGCCGCTTGCACTACATATGTCTTTTGCAGGCGACCGGGCAGCTTCAGTCACCCTCGGCGATTGG
>DATIED010000271.1:0-2541 GCA_035455965.1 Spongiibacteraceae bacterium | reverse complement strand
TGATGGTTGGGGTGGTAATCGCCGGTGCAATTGGCTTTGCGCTCGATCGCAGTCTGAAATTGGTCGAGGCGCGACTGGTGCGCTGGCAGCCTGTCGGCCACCGCTGAATAGTGTTCGCTTCGCCGGTTGGTTTTGCTTTCGTAAACACGTATCGATAATTGAGTTTTGAGTAACAAAGATGAGCAACGCCACACAGTATGCAGCGAATTCAGCGCAAACCGCGACCTTGCAACGGACTGGCTTACAGCTGAAACGGTCGCGGCTTGCGAATAGATTGCGCGGCTTGCTGTTGCCGGCGCTATTGATCGGCATTTGGCAATATCTGTCCACACTGGGGCCGAATTACGCCTATGCATTTATTCCGCTGCAGGATATTGCGCGCGGTTTGCGCGAGTTGATCGCGAGCGGCGAGTTGCTTTTACATATCGGCGCAAGTTTAAAAACGGCGCTGACCGGGTTGGCCATCGGCGCTGCTGCCGGACTTTTTTTGGGCTCGGCAATGGCGTTTTCGCGCATTGTCGATTTTTTCTTTGGGCCGCTGTATCACGTCTTGCGGCAAATTCCGACGCTGGGTTTGATTCCGCTGATCGCGCTGTGGTTCGGCAACACGGAGTTTTCGAAAATATTGGTCGTCAGCCTGGCAACTTTCGAAGTGATGACGCTGAGCACTTTTGAAGGGTTGCGCAGCGCCGAAGCAAAATATGTCGAAGTCGGTCGGGTACTGACCTTCAATCGCGTGCAACTGCTGCGGTGCGTGTTGTTGCCCAGCGCGGTGCCGTCGATAACTACCGGTCTGATGCACGCGGTGGCGTTTTCCTGGTTAGCCACGGTCGGCGTCGAGTTGTTATTTACGGTGGGTCCGGGTTTGAGTGTGATCATGGAGCGCGCGCAGATCGCGCTGCGTATGGACACAGTGATTATTTGTATCGTTTTTATCGGCCTGTTGGGGCTGGTCATGAATCAATGCTGCGTATTGCTGAGCCGGCGCGTGCTGCGTTGGCGCAATACCCGTTGAGTGAGCTGGCGGGCGATCGGCATTAATTTCGAATCGGGCGATTTGTTTTCAGTTGCGAGAAAATTTGTGAACGTAAAGGCATCGATTAAACGACATGTGGGCTGGTCGCAGCCGGCGGCACGGCCGGCACCGTTAAACGCCGCGATCGAGCCGCGTAGTGGCGGCTTGACGATAACCGCACTCAGCAAGCATTACGCGCTGGAAGGCGAGACGCGCCCGGTGCTGCGCAATATCGATTTGCGCATCCAACCCGGTGAGTTCGTCGCGATCGTCGGACCGAGCGGCTGTGGCAAATCGACGCTATTGCGCCTGGTGGCGGGGCTCGATAACGACTACGACGGTGCCATCGAACTCGACGGCCGGCGCATAACCGGTACCAGCCTGGACCGCGGCATTGTCTTTCAGGATCACCGTCTACTGCCGTGGTTGACGGTAGAAAAAAATATTGAACTGGCGTTGCTAAACAGCGCGGTACCGCAATCGACGAAGCGGAAATTAATCGCGGAATTTATTGCATTGGTTAATTTACAGGGCTTTGAGAAGGCCTATCCGCACCAATTGTCGGGCGGCATGGCGCAGCGTGCCGCGATTGCACGTGCACTGGTCAATACGCCGAAAATATTGCTGCTCGACGAACCGTTAGGCGCGCTCGACGCATTGACGCGGGTCTACCTGCAGCAGGAATTGCAACGAATCTGGTCCGAGCAGCGTAGCACCATGATTATGGTGACGCACGATGTGGAAGAGGCGATCTATCTCGGCGATCGTATCGTGGTGATGGATAGCGACGGCACGATTTCGCGCGTGATCTCGGTGCCGCTGCCGCATCCGCGCGATCGAGCGGCACCGTTACTGGCGCGTTTGAAAGATGAAATTTTATCCGAACTATTAAAAAAGCCGGCGCCGGATTATCTCGTTGAAGTGCCGCGCGAGACTCCACCGCAGACTGCGAGCGGAAAAATAAGTTGGGTGTGGTGAAGATTTTTGAAGGCATCGGCCATTATTTTTCCAGGAATTGGCCGTAGGGCAACACCCGTGTTAAAGAAATTTGTTGATAGCGCAACAGTAATCGACTGACCAGTGCTGGATTTTTATGGCAATTGCGATTGCAATTAATGAGTTAACTAAATTGGTACGGGCGCTGCTTAGTTAAATTGGGAAATCGTAGCGCAAACAGGCGCAGAAAAATTATTTGGTGCGACATCAATTCATCAGAGGAGCAAAGCGATGAGTGTCAATTCGGCCTGGCGGCAACCGCTCGACGGCGAGCATCGCCGCAATCGACATATTGCCCGGCACCGCGAGAGCAGTGCGGTAAGGCTGACATTGGTACCGTCGGCGCAAGCACCGATCCCGTTGATTGTGCCGGCCGAATTTATCGACGCGCACAGCATCGCCGCACCGCGCAAAAAAAATATCGAAGCGATTTTATTGGTGGCCGCTGCGATCGCGCTGCATGTATCGGTCGCATGGTGGATGACGCATCAGCCGCCAGCACCGCCAACTGTTGCCGCGCAGGTACCGCC
>DATIED010000270.1:0-7024 GCA_035455965.1 Spongiibacteraceae bacterium | reverse complement strand
TTTTCTAGCTGCGCCGAAAAAAACTTCACCACAGCGGCATTGAATGTATCGTGAAAACCAATCCGATCGAATCCCGCCGGATCGTCGCAAATTTTCTCGGTGCCGAAGCCTTTACCCGCGCATCGTGCAGTGTCGGTAATTGTATCGATGAGACGGCAACGTCATTCTTGCTCAGGTATTCGCATTCCCGTGCCATCGGCACCTGGCGACAATGGCTTGCTATTGGCGCAACATTCGGCTGACCGCCCGCCAATACCAGCGCAGCAAACCCGCCGACCGAAAAACCAAATACACCGATGCGCTCGGCATCGAGTTGCCGGTGCGCATGCCAGGCAGTGAGCATGTAGTCGATGTTGCGGGCAACATGGCGCGGCCGGCCGACTAAATGCGTGCCGGAATGCACATAACTTTGATCCCGATAGTTATCGCCCGTATGCGTAACGGCCGCAACCACGAAGCCGGCTGCCGCCAATGCGCGCGCCGTATCTTCGTGACCCCCATTATCGCCGCCGGCGCCGTGCGAAATAACAACGAGCGGCAGATGTTCGCCGAGCACGGCATCCGCATGCTGAGAATCATTGGGATACCAGATGCGCAGCGATAACGGCTTATCGTCTGGGTCCGGTGCAATCGCCCGCTCGACTCCCAGCGCGTGTACGACAGCTGCCGATAGAGAAACCAAAATAGCGAGACACAACTTAATCCTATGCATACAACACTAACCTCCTTGTGAACAAAAGCGATAGTTGCAGTACTCGCATGCTGGCGAACAACATACTCAATCGAACTGGCATTTTATATCTCAAACCACATCGATAAATTTATTTTTATCCGTATATCCCTGCCTATAAATTGCCAAACCGCTAAATCGTCTGCCATTGTTTTGGCTCTATTAATAATTTAAAAGTGATTTACTATGAAGAGAATTACCCTAACATTTATTTCATTTTTATTTATTGTCGGTTCGCATGCGGCCAACTCACTGCCAATGCATAGGCAGAACCAGAGCCGAGGCCGGTAATGCGCTGATTGGCTACATTGCCGTCGATCGTTCCATTGCGGATCACTATGCAGTCGTCGAGACCATATCACTTCGGCAACGGCAACCTGCCCGCTTTAATGGTGTAACGGTTTAGAAATCGATCAATGCAATTAGCCCGGTTAATCGCCGGGCTTTTTATTTGCAGAATCATTTTATAGCGTCGCTATCTCAGTCGGCGTTAACACCGCCTTGTAAATTCTGACATCGTCGATCGCGCCCTGCAGATAGTGCCCCAAATACCACGCACCAATTTGCACAGGCTGCGCTGCGTTAACGACTGATCCCGGATTTTCTGGAACAACGGTTCCGCGCCCCGAATAGGCGATACCGTCGACATAAAACATTACAGTGCCGGCGAGGCTGGCCGAGACGGCGACGGTATGCCATGCTCCCTGCAACGAGGGTACTGTTGCCGACAAATAATTTCGATCGGTCTTGCTGGCACTACCCGAACCGTACCAAAAGTTTAATTGACCGGTTGTCGAATTATAGAAGAATGTATAGCCCGCAACATTGGCACTACCGGCCCCCTTGGTAATAATCGCCGCATTACCGGTTTGGCTAGTACTGATATTCACTTTGGCAACGATGGTTAAATCGTTATTCATTTCCAAGGACGGATTAGCCGGAATCGAAACCTGACCGCCGCTAAGCGCCAGTGTACTGCTGGAGATGCTCGCGCCATTGCCGCTCAAAGTAGCACCGCGGTTGTTGGTGCTGCTCGAATCGTTCAAGTTGCCGGAAAATGATAGATCTAACGCTAGAGCATCGGTGATATTGTCTCCCAGGATATAAAAGCCGCCATCATTCGCTTTCATCGGCAGCGTAAAACTGCTGCTCGAAATAACGGCCACTGAATCCTTGGTAACCACATTGATGACGGTGGTTGGCGTATAGCTCAAACCAGTGATGCTAAAAGTCGGGCTGCGATCGCTGCTGTCTTCATTGCCGGCGATAACATAGCCCTTGCCTTGATACGTTCGGGTACCCGCCTGCACATGATCGGCGGTCGAGGTTTTGGTCAAATGCCAGCCTGTCGACAACTCCGTTCGTATGACTGACAACTGTGATTGAATCGCCGCAGCTAATGCGGGCAAGTCCACCCACCAATCCGTTTGATCTACGGGTTTTATAACCACGGAATCAACATCTGCCAGCCTACAGGTATTTAACCCGCCTGTTGCCGAGTTATCGATGCAATCCGCAAAATAACTAATACCTTTCGCACCGTTCGCAATGGCGATATACACTGCGGCTCTAAAATTTTTACCTTCGTAGTAAGGGCCGTTAATCTGTGCGATCGATACCGGCTGGTTTTGCCCTCGCATGTTATTAAGTAAAACCAGCCCAACCGCCTGTGTGGGACCGTCGTAAATAACATTGTTCGTGCCATTAACATTCAGGTAAATACCGACGACATCGCTAAGCGCCGTAGCTGTCGATCCCGACACAACACCTTCCGCGTTGTATTTCCTTGGCAGCCCTGCCTGCGACTGCAGCTGATAGATCGGATGCATTCTGTTGCCGTTCGCATCCCGATCGTTTGCGTGAATGGTTTGCGCGATGGCCGATGGGACATTCCATTCGTTGAGTTCGGCGCCTTCATTATCCCAATAATAAAACAATAAACTGTCCAGTAATTTCTGACTCCCCAAAGCATTCGCCAAACTACTGTTAGTCGTTGCCAAATTCTGGATCAGACAACTCAGTCGATTTTTATTATTATAATCGTAGGTATTGCTGCAACCATCGGCGTAAGGCGTGGTCGCAGTAGGTAGAATATAATTAGCAATCTGATAGCCGGATCTAAGACCGTTTCTTTCGCCGCGCGCTACGACCTCCGGATATCCAGCCCACACATTGCAATTAAAACCCTGTTGCGCATACATCTGCCAGCTATCCGTCGATAGACGATTACCAGGCCGCAACATTTCCGCAGAGACACAAATCGGGAAAAACGGCGTGAACGAATTCGTTGCGCCCGTCGTGGAAACGCTGAAGTTTCCCGACGAATCGACGTGTACACGACTACCGTTAAACTCCACTTTCGGTGTCGCATCATCGTTAATAACAATATCGTTTTTTGCTAGAAAGGCATCCGATAGTGAAAATACGGAAGCTCCATTGGGATGTTTCGGTTGACCACCCATAAAAATAGTAGGACGAATAAAATTAGCCCCTTGGGGCACGGTAAAAACATAGATTACTTCTTGCCAGCCTTTATCGATGGTATCCGCATCCGCAATAGTTTTATTAACGGCTACGACCTGATCCTGACTATTGCGAAACCAATTACCGGCAGCTGAATAAAACTGCCCAAATACTTTTGGCAGACCTTGCGGCAATTTATTCACTTTCATATAGAACGAAAAGGTGTATGTTTGTCCGGCTGAAACAGGATAGAGCGTGGCGGTTTGAATATATCCGCCATTTACACCCTCGGTTCCGCCGATTTGTGCGACACAACCGCCTGAGTGGGGTATATGCAGAGAATCGCAAAAAATCTGATTGAGCGCGGAGGAAGCGCGCACCAACTGCCAGCCCCAATTCGGCCCGTTCGTGCAAGTCGAGACTGAATTTCCCCGAAAATCTCGAGCGCACGATGTAAGTATATTGTTGGAGCCGGCACGTGTTTTTATAGACGACTCTAGCGATGTATCCGCCGGGACAATTTGCGATGCCAAAATAAGAGTTGAGCTCAACGATTTTACTGTTAGAGTCCTTATCCGATTCATTTTAGATCCCTCACAATAATTGCCGCTATTAAAAACTTAATAGATGTCGTTCGCCGTATATACGTCGAAAGCCATCCACTGGAAGCAGCATCGGCACGCTGTAAAAAAGAAATTTACAATCAGCCTCTCTGCCTCTGCCATCAGCGTTTTATACGTAATTATTCTTAATATTTTGGTGGAACCAGCGCCAGGAAGTTTGGTATCGCCCCAATCACGGAATGCTGATAATTCAGTATTTTTCGGAAAAAGCTAACCAAATCAACCTGTGTCAAGCAGAAATAATTTGGCAATATTTTCGTATTCCTGACAAATAATTTAATTTTTGCCGCGGCCAAGCGCGCACTGCGTTGTGCGAAGGCCTGGATCTTGTCAATAAGGCATCAAAAAGACCATCACAATGCCTCACACAGACCCACCTTTTAAATGGCGCCCGCATAACAATATCGGCATCTTGCTCTATGCTGAAGGTAATTTTGCAAACGCCTCGACAATATCTCTCAGTCGCTCACGCTCAGCACCGTCAATATAAGGTCCAAACCCATGATCGATCATACCGGCCGCTGGCTCCATCGCATTGCTCAGCAGCTTAGCGGCAGTATACGGCTGGCCGCAATCGTCGTTGTCGGTTTTTTGTTCGCCGCCTGTTCCGGTTCGGACTCCACTATTAGTCACACTGCCAGTCCCACTACGGCTCCGAATATTCTGCTGGTCATCATGGACGATGTCGGTGTCGATCAGATGCGTTCGTTCGGATACGGTGGCGTCGATCCGGCCAAGGCGCCGAATATCGAAGCGGTCGCGCAGCAGGGGCTGCGCTTTCGCAATACCTGGGCGATGCCCGAGTGCTCGCCATCGCGCGTGACACTGTTCACCGGCCGCTACCCACTGCGCACCAACGTCACCAACGCAATTACGTCGGCCGATTTAGTGAACTCGCAGATTTCACCCTTCGAATACACCACGCCGAAACTGCTTAAAGCGCGCGGCTACACCAGCGCTATTTTCGGCAAGACACATTTCGCCGGCTCGCCGGTCAATCCCGCGCTGAATCCGTACGGTTACACCGGGCCGCATCAACTGGGCTGGGATAAATTTGCCGGCTGGGCCGATGGTGCGCCGAATCCGATCGACTCTACTGCCGGCGGTGTCGCGCCGAAAGGCACATACGCCTGCGGCTTCGTGCAGAACACCGCCGACAATCCGACTAACGGCGCCGATATGGGCGCGTGCTATACCGTCGACGGCGCCTGTAGCGTGATATCGAGCAGCTCCGCAACGCCGACGCCGGGCCGCGCCTGCATGGAGCGCGGCGGCATTCTGGTGCCCAACGCGCAATGCGCCACGCCGCGGCCCGCCAATGTCGATTTCACCATTCAGAATGCGTATTACGTCAGCGAGTTGATCACCAATGAGCCGGACGGTTCGCAGCATGTATATCCGGCCGACGATCCATCGGGCATCGCGCGTCGCTACCGCACCGAATTGGAAAGCCAGCTCGCGATCGATTGGATTCGCGCGCAGCCTGCTAATAAACCATGGATGGCGACACTGAGCTTTTCGTCGGCGCATGCGCCGTATCAGGCGCCGCCCACCAGTATGCTGTCCGCAAACTCCGCGAATACCGACGGTTACGATTGCGACAACACCCTGCAGTTGCGCACACTGATGAATCAAATGATCGAGTCGATGGACCAGCAGATCGGTCGCGTGCTGATCGAAACCGGTATCGCTACGCGCAACAGCGACGGCTCGCTCAATTACGATCCCAAGCAGAGTAATACCGTGGTGGTGATCGTCGGCGACAACGGCAGTTATACGCTGACCGTGAAAGCGCCGTTCGATCCGACGCACGCGAAAGCGTATGTGAACCAAACTGGTGTGTGGGTGCCGTTGATTGTCGCTGGTGCGCAGGTGGCGGCGCCCAATCGCGATGTCTCGGCACAGGTCAATATCGCCGACCTGTATCAATTATTCGGCGAGCTCGCCGGCATCGACGTGCACAAGACGGTGCCGGGTACGCGCGCGCTCGATGCGGTATCGATGCTGCCGTATTTAACCAATCCGGCGCAGACGAGCTTGCGGCAAACCAATTGGACGCAGGGCGGCGACAATATTCGTGCGACCACCACGGTGCAAGGCGCCTGCGTGATCAGCTCCGCGAATGTCTGCACACAATTGTTTCCGCAGCAGGGTTTATGCGAAATGGAGGGCGGCGTCTGGTACGGTGTGGGCAGCACCATTCCCGGTGTGCCGCCAGCGGGTTTCGCATCGTGCTGCGATGTACAGAAATTGCAAATCGCTCAGTCTCAGACACCGGCTTCGGTGTTGCCGGCCACACAAATGGCCGTGCGCAATGCGACTCATAAATTGATTCGCCTCGAAGCGCAAAACTACGAGTCCACCACCGATCAATGCAACGATGAAATTACCGAGCAGTTTTACCAAGTGAATGAAAATGCGCCGCTGCCGCTGATCGATTTTCCGAGTCTCGAATTGCCCGTCGCAAATCTCGTCGGCGCCGATCAAACGGCCTACCAGCAACTTAGCGCTGAGATGCAGCGCATGATGGACTCCAGTGCACCCTGTCCTGGCGATGGCAATTTCGACGGTGTCGTCGATGCGCAGGACCTCGCGGATCTATCGTACTGGCGCGGCGTCACCGACGGGCAATCGACCTGGTTCGATTTCAACTGGGACGGTTTTACCGACGACGCGGATGTGACGACCATCGAAGCGAATCTGGGCGTGAAGTGTTCGAAACCGCGCTGATCAGTTAACAGCACCGTTGCCGCCTTCCCGTTGACCTCCTGCAGCTTCGCCGGATACAAATCTCGATGATGTTGCAGGTCGGACTCGATGATATTGTAGGTCGGACTTCAGTCCGACAGTTTTGTAGTTCGGGTCGCGCGTGCCGGGCTTCGGTCGAGCGTTTACACGTCAATCCCTTGCACCGATTGCGCAGCCTCCAACTGTGCAACAGCGAACAGATGCATTTGCACAATTGCTGCACGATTGCCGCGCGATACTTGGCGCCATCGGCGTTAAAATCGGAACGGCAACGCACAATAAACCAAGAGCATCTAACAAAATGAACGACCGCATTCTTCGTGGTTGGCGCGATGCGGCAGGTTCTGCTGGAGAACGCCTACAACCCATTTATCATTTCACAACGGGGCCTGTTAGGCTCGGGCGCGCGCACTTGTGCCCTATGGGTATCCATGCGCGCTCACGTCCCCAGCAGAACCTG
>DATIED010000269.1:0-4322 GCA_035455965.1 Spongiibacteraceae bacterium | reverse complement strand
CGCTCGTTGCGATCGTCTAGCAACACAGCATAGCCCAGTGCCGTGAAAGTTTCGTACAGCTCCTCGGCTTTTAGGCGCACTGCCTCGGACTTTTGCGCATTCAGCGGTACGATGGCGATCTGGAACGGCGCGATCGCATCCGGCCAGATAATGCCTTTCTCGTCGTGATTCTGCTCGATAGCGGCTGCGACTACGCGGCTCACACCGATGCCGTAACAACCCATAATCACGGTCTGATCGCGACCCTCTTCGTTCAGTACCTTGGCGTCCAGCGCCGCCGAATATTTGGTGCCCAGCTGAAAGATATGGCCAACTTCGATGCCGCGCTTGATTTGCAGCACGCCGTTGCCATCGGGGCTCGGATCGCCCTCGACGACATTGCGCAAATCCTCGATGCGATCGAGTTGTACATCGCGCTGCCAATTGACGCCGGTCAGGTGGTAGTCGTCGATATTGGCGCCGCACACGAAATCGGCGAGCTGCGCGGCGCTGCGATCGACGACCAGCGAAATCGTTAGGCCTACCGGGCCGAGCGAGCCGGGCTTGCAGCCGATGATTTTCTGAATTTGCTCTTCGCTGGCAAAGCACAGTGGGCTGCGTACGCCGGCAATCTTTTCTGCCTTGATTTCGTTCAGCGTGTGATCGCCGCGCAATACCAGTGCGACCAGCGGTGCTTCTTTACCGTCTTCGGCACTACCTGAAACGATAAGCGTTTTTAGGGTTTGTCGCGCCTCGACCTTTAATAGTGCGCTGACTTCTTCGATGGAGTGGGCGTTTGGCGTGGCGACCTTTTGCAGTTCCGCAGCGGCGGCGGGGCGCGTGCCGGTCGGCGCCAGCGCTTCAGCCTTCTCGACATTAGCGGCGTAATCGCTGCTGTCGGAAAACGCGATATCGTCTTCGCCGGATGCGGCGAGCACGTGAAACTCGTGCGAGCCTGTGCCGCCGATCGAGCCGGTATCCGCCAACACCGGACGGAAGTTCAGGCCCAGTCGCGTGAATATATTGCAGTAGGCACCATGCATGACATCATAGGTTTGCTGCAGCGACGCTTGATCGTTATGAAACGAATACGCGTCTTTCATGATGAATTCGCGCGCGCGCATAACGCCGAAGCGCGGCCGAATCTCATCGCGGAATTTAGTCTGAATCTGATAAAAATTGGCCGGCAATTGCTTGTAGCTTTTTATCTCGTTGCGAATCAGATCGGTGATGATTTCCTCGTGCGTCGGGCCGAGGCAAAACGCGCGCTGATGCCGGTCGTGCAAGCGTGCCAATTCGGGTCCGTATTGTTCCCAGCGGCCGGATTCCTGCCACAACTCCGCCGGTTGTACGACCGGCATCAGCACTTCCTGCGCGCCGGCCTTGTTCATTTCCTCGCGCACGATTGCCTCGACTTTACGCAAAGTGCGCAGACCCAGTGGTAGCCAGGTGTAAAGACCGGAGGCGAGTTTGCGAATAAGTCCTGCGCGCAGCATCAATTGATGGCTGATGACTTCGGCGTCGGCGGGGGTCTCTTTAAGAGTGGCGAGAAGAAATTGACTTGCGCGCATGGCGATTAGGCTTTCCAATAGTCGAATATAAGTGGGCGATGGTAAACGCGCATTCTACGATTGATCGCGGCGGCGGAGGAAGGGCGGATGTTTGAGTTACATACCCAATTGGCCAAAGACTGTGTGCTGCTCGGCGATTTACCGCTGTGTCGGGTATTGCTGATGAACGATGCGCTGTATCCCTGGTTGATATTGGTGCCGCGGCGCGAGCAGATTGCCGAAATTTTTCAGCTGAGCCGCATCGATCAACAGCAACTGATGGATGAGGCCAGCAGCATGGGAAGTGCGCTGGCCGGGCATTTTCGCGCCGACAAAATGAATGTGGCGGCACTCGGCAACATGGTGCCGCAGTTGCATCTGCATGTCATCGTGCGTTATCGCGGCGATACGGCCTGGCCACGCCCGGTGTGGGGCGTAGCGCCGGCTGAGCTTTATAGTGACGAGCTGCTGGCGCAACGCCTGCAAGAGTTGCAGATGCTGCTGGTTCCTCTCGGGCTGCAATGGGGTATCGGCTATAGCGCCTGACTGCCTGCAACTGGTGCGTTCGGGGCTTCGTTGCAGCCGAGTCCTCGAAAAAGTAGTCCTCGAAAAACAGCGCGTCGCCTTGATAACGATAAAACTCGCGACCGCTGAGAATGGTATCCGCAGATTTACGGTGGGACCCCGCATTCATGCGTGAACAATCGATCGCATTGATTGTGTGTTCGAGAGCTTTCATGATTGAACCGCTTTGCGGTGTGCATATTTGCAGTGTGGCAGGCCCGTGAAGGCATTGCATTGTTAGTCCGGCGGCAATATTGCTGCAGTGCGAATTGCCGGTAATTTCCCGCTGTTTTTGCCGAGGTCGCGGAAAAATAGCTTAAAAACAGCTATTTTTGATCGGAAACGTAAAATAATGCTTGTATTGCAGTATATCTTCGACTATACAGTGCGCAGACTCTGTATTTACCGGCTAATTTGATGTCTTATCGATGTCGACCGAGCGGCGAAAACAGAGTCGTTACGGGTGAATCCAACTCTCATAGGAACCTGACGATGGCCATTAAGAAAGCTGCTCCGAAGAAAAAAGTTGCTGTAAAAGCCGCACCGAAAGCTGCACCAAAAAAAGCTCCTGCGAAAAAAGTAGTAGCCGCCGCTCCGAAAAAAACCACCTCAGCAATTACCACTAAATTATCCAAGAGCCAAGTACTGTTGTCGGTTGCGGAAGCGACCAGCTTGACCCGCAAACAAGTCGGCTCGGTGTTGGATGAATTGGAATCGATGATTTCGCGCAGCATCGGCAAAAAAGGTTTGGGCGAGTTCACTCTGCCGGGCCTGTTGAAAATCACCACGGTGAAAAAGCCTGCTCGTAAAGCGCGCAAAGGCATCAACCCGTTCACTGGTGAAGAGACGACTTTCAAAGCCAAGCCGGCTAGCGTAGCGGTAAAAGTGCGTCCGCTGAAAAAACTGAAAGAGTTTGTCGAAGCCTAAATTTTAGCCGCTTCCAGGTATCGGAGCGCCTGTCGCTCCGATGCTTTCCCTTCGCTGCCCCCATCGTTTAACGCCAATCCTATCGCTATCGAACCGGTTACTGAGGCCCCGAGCTTCAGGTATAATCGCGCGTTTTCAGCGCCAGGCGCGCCTGCGCCCCGCAAGACTCAATACACAAAGTGCGTTTGTCAGGGGATTGTTAATGCCGATCTACGAATATCAATGCGAAGCCTGCGGCCATCAATTAGAGGCCTTGCAGAAGATCAGCGACACGCCCCTCCTGGAGTGCCCCAGTTGTAAGGCCCCGCAATTGCGTAAAAAGATTTCGGCGGCCGGGTTTCGCCTGAAGGGCGGCGGTTGGTATGAAACCGATTTTAAATCCGGCGGTAAAAAGAATGTATCGGGCGATAAAGAGAGCTCCGGCGCGACGGACTCCGGGTCGTCTACGGCGGCAGCACCTGCCGCGACCAGCGCCGCCACTCCAGCCGCGGATGCCAGCTAAAGCGTCATTTGTGTTACTGCATTGCACCACTATTCTCTAGCGATTTTAAGGAAGCTCCATCTTGACCATGCGCAGCCATTATTGCGGAACTCTTCGTAACGACCACATCGATCAGGTCGTGACTCTATGCGGTTGGGTGGATCGGCGCCGCGACCACGGCGGTGTGATTTTCCTCGATGTGCGCGATCGCGAAGGTATCGTGCAGGTGGTATTCGATCCCGATGTCGGCGAGTTCTTTCAGCGTGCCGATCGCGTGCGCAGCGAATACGTCGTCAAGATTACCGGCCGTGTACGGGCGCGCGGCGGCAATACCGTCAATCCGAATATGCCGACCGGTGCGATCGAAGTGCTTGGCCAGCAATTGGAGATTCTCAACGCCGCTGCGACGCCGCCATTTCCGCTCGACGAGCATAACTCGGTCGGCGAGGAAGTGCGTCTGCGCTACCGCTACCTGGATTTACGGCGTCCGGAAATGCAGGAGCGTCTGAAATTGCGCGCACGCATCACTTCGACGCTGCGCGGCTACCTCGATGCGCAGGGCTTTCTCGATCTTGAGACGCCGATTCTGACGCGCGCTACTCCAGAGGGCGCGCGCGATTATTTAGTGCCGAGCCGCACCCATGCCGGCAAGTTCTTCGCGCTGCCGCAATCGCCGCAGTTGTTTAAGCAGTTACTGATGGTGTCGGGTTTCGACCGCTACTATCAAATCGCCAAATGTTTCCGCGACGAAGATTTACGCGCCGATCGGCAGCCCGAGTTTACCCAGATCGACATCGAGACCTCCTTCCTGGCCGCCGAAG
>DATIED010000268.1:0-3251 GCA_035455965.1 Spongiibacteraceae bacterium | reverse complement strand
CGATGGCTCCGACTGGCACATCCAGATCAGCGAATAACACGCGGCCACAATGATCCGGCCCAGCGCCGGTAAAT
The DNA here is from genome assembly GCA_035455965.1 of Spongiibacteraceae bacterium. Taxonomy (GTDB): domain Bacteria; phylum Pseudomonadota; class Gammaproteobacteria; order Pseudomonadales; family CAMLJR01; genus CAMLJR01. The sequence continues at coordinate 3,177 of DATIED010000268.1, read as the reverse complement.
ACGCCCTGCTTTAAGCCGATAAAGGAAATGGTGACATCCGCGTTGACCGCGCAGCCCAATACCGACCCGGTATCGCTGCACAAGCCCGACGGAATATCGAGCGCCAACACCGGTAAACCGCTGGCGTTAATCGCCGCGATCGCTCCGTCATAGGGCGTACGCACCACACCGCCTAAACCGGTGCCGAGCAGTGCATCGACAATAACGCCAGCCTGCGGCACAACACCGTCGAACGTTTTTATTTCGACTTGTTCGCGCACTGCAAACAAGCGCGCCTGGGCGGCATCGCCACTGATTTTATCAACCGCACCCAGTTGCCACACGGTTACCGCCAAACCCCGCTGTCGCGCCAGTGCAGCGACGATAAAACCGTCGCCACCATTGTTGCCGGTACCGCAAAATACATGCAATTGCCCGACTTGCGGCCAATGCGCCAACAACGCATCGAAAGCCGCGCGCGCTGCCCGCTTCATCAATTGAATGCCCGGAATAGCAAACTCCTCGATGGCGATGCGATCCAATTCCCGCACCGCGGCGGCGCTATATAAATCGAGGGGCAGCAATTCTTGTGCGGGCGTGGACGAAGCGATTGGCATTAGCAGTATCCGACCTTTCAAATATCGTGCATTCTGGCAGAATTAACGCTGCAACCCCATAGCCGCCGGCGCATGTCAAACTATCAGCTCGACACCCACTCTCGCCTCGATTTCGCTGCCGTCGCCGAAGCCATTCGCGCCTGGGGCAAGGCGCTGGGCTTTCAACAAGTCGCGTTCACCGATACCGATCTCGAAAGCCATGCGGCGCATTTAAAAAACTGGCTGCACAACAATTACCATGGCGAAATGGCCTATATGGCCGCGCACGGCGCGATGCGTTGGACGCCGCAGGAGCTGGTGCCGGGGACCTTGCGAGTCATTAGTGTGCGCATGGATTATTTGCCGCCGCAGGATCAGCCGGAAAGTATTCTTGCCGACGGCAGCAAGGCCTATATCTCGCGCTATGCGCTGGGCCGCGATTATCATAAATTGATGCGCAAACGGTTAGCGCAGTTGGCGCAGCGCATCAACGATGAAATTACACCGCATAATTTTCGCGCGCTGGTCGATAGCGCGCCGGTGCTGGAGCGCGGTCTCGCGCAAAAGGCCGGGCTGGGCTGGATAGGCAAGAACAGCATGCTGATCAATAGCAAAGCCGGTTCGTGGTTTTTTCTCGGCGAGATTTACACCGATCTGCCACTGCCGATCGATCGACCGCAAGTCACGGAGCATTGCGGCAGCTGCCGCGCCTGTATCGATATCTGCCCGACCGGCGCTATCGTCGCGCCGAATCAAGTCGACGCGCGGCGCTGCATCTCCTATCTAACTATCGAACTGAGCGGCAGTATTCCCGAAGAGTTTCGCACCGCGATCGGCAATCGCATCTACGGCTGCGACGATTGCCAACTGGTATGTCCCTGGAACAAATTCGCTGCGACCACCGGCGAGGCCGATTTTCAGCCGCGCCACGGGCTCGCCGACGTCGAATTGATTACGCTGTTTAATTGGAGCGAACAACAGTTTCTGGACAACACCGCCGGTTCGCCGATTCGCCGCATCGGCTATCTCAGCTGGTTGCGCAACATCGCCGTGGCGCTGGGCAATGCGCCCTACGCGGAAAATATCGTCGCGGCACTGCAAGCGCGCAGCGCGCATCCCTCGGAGCTGGTGCGCGAACACGTAACGTGGGCACTGGAACAACAGAATCAGAAGACGCGTGCCTTGCCTCCCCTGCGTCAGTAGGGGACGTGCTGAGTACAAGCGACGCGGAGGGGTACGCGGACTTGCAGAGTTTCACGCAAACGATCAAGCCCGCACTCCCCCTCTGTCACCGTGTGACTTTTCTAAGATAAGTTTATGGCGCGCTTCAACTAACAACTAATAGCCAACAACTGAAAAGGGTAACTTTCGTTGCCTTTTCCATTCACTGTAATTTAAGAAAATGTTCGCGGTAGTAAACCAGCTCGGCGATCGATTCGCGGATATCGTCCAACGCCAAATGGGTCGCAGCCTTTTTAAGACCGCCGGACAAATCGGGCCGCCAGCGCTTCACCAACTCTTTAAGCGTGCTGACATCGAGATTGCGATAATGAAAAAACGCTTCGAGCTCCGGCATTTCGCGCGCCAGAAAGCGGCGGTCCTGACAGATACTGTTGCCGCACATCGGCGATTTGCCGGCCGGCACATGCTCACGCAAGAACGCCAGGGTCTGTTGTTGCGCCGCCTGCAGATCGATAGTGCTGTTGCGCACGCGCTCGATAAGACCCGATTGACCATGCTGGCGCGTATTCCATTCATCCATGCCCGCCAGCGCGGATTCGGGTTGATGGACGGCAAACACCGGCCCCTCGGCGATAGTGTTCAAATGACTGTCGGTGACGATGGTGGCGATTTCGATAATGTGATCGTTATCGGTATCGAGGCCGGTCATTTCCAGATCGATCCAGATCAAATTCAATTCGTTGCTCATAGACAAATTCCGCGACAAGAGAGGGCGATGGATATGGGAGATGGATTGTAGCAAAAGCTATCGGCCATAATGCCGCTCGAATTCTAAGCAAAGCCGAGAGCGATTTGACCAAACGTAGATTGACGCACCAACAGACCACGCGCATCCGCATTCAGCAGCAGGCCCGCGCAACGCGCGCCGGCAGCGGCACCACGCAGGAGCTGCGCGAGGATACGCTGGGCACCGAGCAGCAAGGCTTGATCACTGCGCACTTCGGCCGCCAGGTCGAAGTCGAAGCACTCGACGGCGACCGGATCGGCAGCGTGCAGCGCTGTCATCTGCGCGCCAACCTGGAGGTGCTGGTGACCGGTGATCGTGTGGTCTGGAGACCCGGCATCAACCCCGAAACACCCGGCGTGGTGGTGGCAAGTCTGCCGCGCCGCTCGCTATTGGCGCGGCCGGACAGTCATACCCAACTGCCTAAGCCAGTCGCCGCCAATGTCGATCGCATCGTCATCGTAATCGCCCCCGAGCCCGAGCCGTTCGCCAATTTAATCGATCGCTATCTGGTCGCCGCGGAGGCGGTTTCGATACCGCCGCTGCTGCTGCTGAACAAAATCGATTTATTGAATGCCGCGAGCCGTAAAACGATCGAGGCGCTGCTCGCCGAATATCGCGCGATCGGTTATCCGG
>DATIED010000267.1:0-26133 GCA_035455965.1 Spongiibacteraceae bacterium | reverse complement strand
ATAACACAGTGCTCGGGCTCGCTCATGTGTTCGCACTCGGCGGCCAATCGGCCAAGATCGACCTGATTGCGCCGTATACGGATCTCTCCGGTAGCGCGAAATTCAACGGTGCGCCGCTCGAACGCAATGTCACTGGCTTCGCCGACCCGAAAATCCGGTTGTCGGTGAATTTTATCGGTGCTCCCGTGTTGGATCTGAAACAGTTCGCTAATTACCGGCAAGACCTGATTGTAGGCGGCAGCCTGCAGATCGGTTTGCCACTCGGCCAATATGCCGATACACGACTGATCAATATCGGCTCAAACCGTTGGTCGCTTCGCCCTGAACTCGGCGTATCGAAAACACGCGAACGCTGGACGCTGGAGCTCGCCACTGGCGCGACGTTCTATACCGACAATGACGATTTCTACGGTGGCAAACGGCGCGAACAGGCTCCGATTTATTCAACGCAGGGCCACCTGATCTACAACTTTCGCAACGGCTGGTGGGTCTCGCTCGACGCGACCTATTTCGAAGGCGGCAGCACCACCATCGACGGCCTCGACAAACGCGATCTGCAACAAAACTGGCGCGGCGGCCTCACACTCGCAATACCGATCGATCGCCAAAACTCCGTGAAACTGTATGCGAGCAATGGCGTGGCCGCACGCACCGGTAACGAGTTCGATCTATTCGGATTGGCCTGGCAGCACCGTTGGGGCGGAGGGCTGTGAAGTAACAGTAACCGAGGGTGTCAAGTCTTGCGCTGTACCCGCATTATTATTTTTAACGCCGCTTGGCAGGTCTTTTCGGTGTGGTGGTTGATTTGCCGCGAGGTTTTGCATCGCCGCGTGGCGGCAGGCCGGTATGTTGCGTCAGTATGCGGCCCGGTTTGATTTTGGCTGGCGGTTTCGCTGGAGTTCGGTCCGTTGCGTTTTTGGGCGAGAACGTTTTGGTCGATTGCGGTTTCGTCGACTGCCAGTTGGCCGGCTGCCGCGTCGGAATCAATTGTTTTTTGCCGTAGCCGATTAGATCGGAGCGGCCCATCTTTTGTAACGTCTCGCGCAGCAGCGGCCAGTTTTCCGGATCGTGATAACGCAGGAATGCTTTGTGTAGACGCCGTTGTTTTAAACCTTTTGCGGAAAAAACGGCTTCGCTATTGCGATCGACTTTGTGCAGCGGGTCTTTACCCGAATAATACATCGCGGTGGCGTTCGCCATCGGCGACGGGTAGAAGGTTTGTACCTGATCGGCGCGGAAGCCGTTGTGTTTTAGCCACAGCGCCAGGTTCATCATATCTTCGTCGCTGGTGCCGGGATGCGCTGCGATGAAGTACGGAATCAGAAATTGCTCCTTGCCCGCCTGCTTCGAAAACTTGTCGAACATCGCTTTGAATTTATCGTAGGTGCCGATGCCCGGTTTCATCATTTTCGAAAGCGGGCTGCCCTCGGTATGCTCGGGCGCTATTTTTAAATAGCCGCCGACGTGATGCGTTACCAGTTCGCGAACGTATTCCGGCGTTTCGACCGCGAGGTCGTAGCGCAATCCCGAGGCGATCAACACGCGCTTGATGCCGGGCAGTGCACGCACCGCGCGATACAGTGCAATCAATGGTGTTTGATCGGTATCGAGATTTTTGCAGATGCCGGGATAAACGCAGGATAAGCGCCGGCAATTTTCTTCGATAGTTTTACTTTTACAGTTGAGTCGCCACATATTGGCGGTGGGACCGCCGAGATCGGAGATCGCGCCGGTGAAGCCCGGCGTTTTGTCGCGAATCATTTCGACTTCGCGCACGATCGATTCCTGCGAGCGGCTTTGAATGATGCGGCCTTCGTGCTCGGTGATCGAACAGAAAGTGCAGCCGCCGAAACAGCCGCGCATGATGTTCACCGAGAAACGAATCATGTCGTAGGCGGGAATTTTAGCGTCGCCGTATGCGGGATGCGGCACGCGCTGATACGGCAATTCGAATACCGCATCCATCTCTTCGGTTTCGAGCGGAATCGGCGGCGGGTTCAACCACACTTCACGCTCGCCGTGGCGCTGCACCAGTGCGCGGGCATTGCCGGGATTGGTTTCCAGGTGCAGCACGCGCGCGGTGTGCGCGTAATAAACCGGATCGTCTTTTACCTGCTCATAACTCGGCAGGCGAATAACTGTGCGCGCAGGATCGAGCTTTGCTTTGCGCGCGCTGAGCGGATCGAGAATACGCACGACCTGAGTCAGGTCTTCGGCGGTTGCGGGCTCGGCTTTTTTAGTGGCGCAAACGCTCGCTTCTTCGACCATTGCGTACGGATTTTTGTGGTAATCCACTTTGCCCGGCTGATCGAAATCAGTCGAGTCGATCACGGTCCAGCCGACGGGGATTTCATTGAGTGCAAACGCGGTGCCGCGTACATCGCGAATCTGCTCGACCGGTTCGCCATTGGCGATGCGATGCGCGACTTCGATAATCGCGCGCTCGGCATTGCCGTACAACAATAAATCCGCTTTGCTGTCGAGCAGAATGGAGCGCCGTACTTTGTCGCTCCAGTAATCGTAGTGGGCGATGCGACGCAGGCTGGCCTCGATCGAGCCGACGATTACCGGTACATCGCTATAGGCTTCCTGGCAGCGCTGCGAATAGACGATGACTGCGCGGTCCGGGCGTTTGCCGCCGACATCGTCGGGCGAGTAGGCGTCGTCGTGGCGCAGGCGGCGATCGGCGGTGTAGCGGTTGATCATCGAATCCATATTGCCGGCGGCGACGCCGAAAAATAAATTCGGTTTGCCGAGTTGCATGAAGGCTTCTTTCGAATGCCAGTCGGGCTGGGCAATGATGCCGACGCGGAACCCTTGCGCCTCCAGCGTGCGACCGATCACTGCCATGCCGAAGCTGGGATGATCGACGTAGGCGTCGCCGGTGACGATGATGATATCGCAGGAGTCCCAGCCGAGTTGATCCATCTCTTGCCGCGACATCGGCAGAAATGGCGCCGGACCGAAACATTCGGCCCAGTATTTTCGGTGACTGAATAATGTGCTGTGGGAGGACAGCGGCTTGACCTGCGACATAGCGAATGGCGGCGCTCGAAATTAAGGCGGGCATTATACGTCAAGCAGACGAGCGCCGGGATGTTCTGCTGTTGCGTTCAATACGTAGTAGTGGAGCAATTGGTTCGTGCGCAGCTGAGTCGCCGTAAGGTTTGCGACGACACGCGACAAGTGCATCCTTGCAGCTCGTAGGCGGCATCCATGCCGCCTGCGGTCGCTGCAAACCTTACGGCAACTCAGCTCCCAGCTCATCTGCCAATTTCTTCTGCGCGTTTTCGTCGATTTGGTAAAGGCTGGTTGTGCCTGTCACTGCCATGTGCAATAGTGCCCGATCCTTCGTTAGCTTATTGATTTGGTTATGGAACATACCTACCGCTTAGTGATTTCCTGCCCCGATCGCGTCGGTATCGTGGCGCGCGTCAGTCAGTTCGTGGCCGAGTATGGCGGCTGGCTGACCGAGGCCAACTATCACTCGGATCCCGATAGTGGCTGGTTCTTCATGCGCAATGAGATTCGCGCCGATTCGCTGAAAATCAGCCTGCGCGAATTCAACGCGGCGTTCTCCCGCATCGCCGATGAGTATCAGATGATCTGGTCGGTGCGCGACTCAACCGTGCGCCAGCGCGTCGCGCTGTTGGCCAGTCACGCCTCGCACTGCCTGGCGGACATACTGCACCGCTGGCACTCGGGCGAATTGTTCTGCGATATTCCCTGCGTCATTTCCAACCACGAAAATCTGCGCAGCATGGTCGAGTGGCACGAGATTCCATTTCACTATGTACCGGTGCCGAAAGAGGCCGATGCGAAGGCCGAGGCCTTCGCCAAAGTCACCGATCTGATCGAGCAACTGCATATCGAAACGGTGGTATTAGCGCGCTATATGCAGATCATTCCGCCGTCGCTGTGCGCTTCGCATCCCGGTCGCATCATTAATATCCACCACAGTTTTTTGCCGTCCTTTGTCGGCGCCAATCCCTACCAGCGCGCCTACGATCGCGGCGTGAAACTGATCGGCGCGACCAGTCATTACGTGACCGCCGAATTGGATCAGGGGCCGATCATCGAGCAGGATGTAATCCGCGTGAATCACCGGCAAACGGTCGAGGACTTGGTGCGTCTCGGCAAGAATGTCGAGGTCGCGGTGCTGGCGCGGGCGCTGCGCAATCATCTGGAAGACCGCGTAATTGTGCATGGCAATAAAACGGTGGTATTCGATTAGCGTGGATCGTCAGGCAGGCGTCAGGATCGTTGTCATATTAAGTTCACACGAGTTGTCTTTAATGGTCGTCAATTTGTAATGCTTTATTGATTGATGGGCAGGCTAATGGAAAATAAACGTGTACTGATTGTCGACGATGAGTCCGCCATCCGCGAAATGATTCGAGTGGCGCTGGAGATATCCGAGTTTGAATGCATGGAGGCCGCCAACGCGCAGGAGGCGCATGCACAAATTATCGATCACAAGCCCGATCTGGTGTTGCTCGATTGGATGTTGCCGGGCACCAGCGGCGTCGAGCTGCTGCGGCGCCTGAAGCGCGAAGAGCTGACTAAGGGCGTGCCGGTGATTATGCTGACCGCCAAGGGCGAGCTGGATAATAAAATCCAGGGTCTCGATGTCGGCGCCGACGATTACATCACCAAGCCCTTTGCGCCGCGCGAGCTGATGGCACGTATCAAGGCGGTGCTGCGGCGCGGCAGCGAGATGGAGGACGATACTGCCATCGATGTCGAAGGCCTGGTGCTCGACCCGGCCAGTCACCGGGTATTCATTCGCCAGCAGCCCGTGGATATGGGGCCGACCGAGTTCAAGCTGCTCAAATTTTTCATGACCCATCGCGAGCGGGCCTACTCGCGCGGACAGTTGCTCGACCACGTATGGGGCGGTAATGTGTACGTCGAAGAGCGCACCGTCGATGTGCATATTCGCCGCTTGCGCAAAGCGCTGCAGACGAATATCGCCGATTACGGTGGTCTCATTCAGACCGTGCGGGGGATGGGTTATCGATTCTCCACCACCGGCGCAGACGTTTTAAGCAGCTAAGTGTTTCAATTGAATGTTCGATGTTGCCAGCAACGTCGATGATCGCGCGGCCTGAACTTACGATACGCATCGAGTCGGAATATTAAATAAGATGCGTACCAGCAAGCCATGCGCAGCATCGTTTAAACCGGGCTTTTAATGCTGACGAATAATTGGAAATCGGAATTTTATCGGCTGTTATTGTGGCTGAGCGCCGGCTTGTTGCTTGGCTGGTTGTTGAATCTGACGCCGTGGGGAGTGGCGCTCGCCGCCTGCGGCTTTGCCGCCCGCTCGATTTATAAATTGCATAAATTGCAGCAGTGGTTGGCGCATCGTTCGTCGATCGAGCCGCCCGAGGCGAGCGGCATGTGGGGCGAGGTGATGGATGGCCTGTACCGCATGCAGCAGAAATATCGCCGCGAGCGCGTGCGCTTGCGTGCGCTGATCAGTTATCTGCGCGAATCGTTTACTTCATTGCCATACGGCGCCGTGATTATCGATTCCGAAAATAATATCGAATGGAGCAATAGCGCCGCGCAAACGTTGTTGGGTTTACGTTATCCGGAGGATAGCGGCCAGCAAATCGTCAATCTGGTGCGTGCGCCGGCCTTCATCAAGTATTTTGAATCGGAAGAATACAGCCAGCCGCTGGAATTGTCCTCGCCGGCGCAGTATACCGTCCAGCTGCAAATTCATATCACTTTTTTCGGCAAGCGCAGCCGGTTATTGTTCGCGCGCGATGTCACGCAAACCTACCGCCTGGAACAAATGCGAAAGGATTTCGTCGCCAACGTTTCGCACGAGTTGCGCACGCCGTTGACGGTGATCAACGGTTATTTGGAAACGTTTGCGGATTCCGCTGCGATGGGTCCGGGCGGCGATGGCAATTCGCGCTGGCGCCGCGCGCTCGATCAAATGTTGGTTCAATCGCGACGCATGCAAACGCTGATTAACGATTTGTTATTGTTGTCGCGCCTGGAGACGTTGCCACAGTCCGACCATCAGCAGGCTTGGCCAGTGCGGCCGATCCTCGAAATCATTCGCGAAGAGGCGCTGGCCTCGGTCGGCGAGGCGCGCGAAATCAGCATCGATTGCGATGACGACATCGCCGTGATCGGTCAGCGCGATGAGCTGCACAGCGCTTTCGCCAATATTGTTTTCAACGCAGTGCGCTACACCGAGACGGGCGGCAAAATAGCGATTCGCTGGTATGCCGATCACGGCGAGGCTTGCATGGAGGTGCGCGACAATGGCGTCGGCATCGATGCAGAGCATATCCCGCGCCTGACTGAGCGCTTCTACCGCGTCGAAAAAAGTCGCTCGATGGACACCGGCGGTACCGGGTTGGGTTTGGCGATCGTCAAGCATGTATTGATCCGCCATCACGCACAACTGGTTATCACCTCGCAAGCCGGCGTTGGCAGCGCCTTTACTTGCGTCTTTCCCGCCACCCAAATCGTGCGCGAACCGATGGTGGCACAGCACTGAGCGCTGTTTATCGTTACGTTTCGAACACGCTCTGTCGGTTGTTCGTATGACAATTTTCGTAAGTTCACATAATTGTCATATTTCGGTTTTACAGTAGCGACTGTTTCAACAATATCTGTTCCAACGATATCTGTTTCAACAACATCGATAAAAACGTCATCGATACGAATTCAGGCAATACGAATTTAATTAATACAACCTCGGATACACAACAGGAGATTCGAATGAAACTCAAAGCGACTTTGCGTGGTACGGCCTTCGCCGTGGCCATGACTTCCGCAGCACTGGTGCACGCCGTTACCGAAGTGGATTCCGCTTTACCGACTTACAGCAAAGCCAGCGGCGTAGCCGGCAACTTATCGAGCGTCGGCTCGGATACGCTGGCCAACCTGATGACCTTTTGGGCCGAGGCTTACAAAGGTCTGTATCCGAATGTGAATATTCAGATTCAAGCAGCGGGCTCGTCCACTGCACCGCCCGCGTTAACCGAGGGTACGTCCAATATCGGTCCGATGAGTCGTACGATGAAGGACGAAGAGAGCGGCGCTTTCGAGAAAAAATTCGGTTACAAACCCACTGCAATTCCAGTCGCCATCGATGCGCTGGCGGTATTCGTCAACAAGGATAACCCCATCAAAGGCCTGACCATGCAACAGGTCGACGCGATTTTCTCCAGCAACCATACTTGCGGCGCCGCTGCCAGTATCGACAACTGGAGCCAGGCCGGTCTGACCGGTGCGTGGGCGACTCGCGATCTGCAACTGTTCGGTCGCAACTCGGTGTCGGGTACCTACGGTTACTTCAAAGAGCATGCGCTGTGTAAAGGTGACTTCAAGAGCACGGTGAACGAGCAGCCTGGTTCGGCGTCGGTGGTGCAATCTGTCTCGACCACGATCAACGCGATCGGTTATTCGGGTATGGGTTATGTGACCGCCAGCGTGCGCGCAGTACCGCTGGCCAAGTCGGGTACCGATTTCATCGAGGCGACTCCAGAGAACGCGTTGTCGGGTAAATATCCGCTGTCGCGCTACTTGTACGTCTATGTAAACAAGGCACCGAACAAGCCGCTGCAACCGCTCGAAAAAGAGTTCCTGAAAATGGTGCTCAGCAAGACCGGTCAAGAAGTCGTAGTTAAAGACGGTTTCATTCCGTTGCCGAAAGCGGTGGTAGAGCGCTCGTTGAAACTGCTCGAGTAATCGCTAGACCATCTTGTTTCTAAAACAAGGTGTTGGAAGGTGTTAGCGCGGGCCGCGACTGTAACCAGTCGCGGCTTTTTTATGGGCGCTTATTTTTTTGTATTGGTTTATCCGGGGTTAGTTTGCTGGGGCCTACTAATCGTCAGGCGCGGATCAGCGTTATGGCTTTTTCCGGACACGCGCTGACGCAGAAACCGCAGGCGCGACACGCATCGGCATTGGTGGCAAAAGCCTGCTGCCATTTATGCGCAAAGCCTTTGATTTTTCCTATCAGTGTCAGATCTGCGCGCTGTTCGGGTGGCAGCGTGCCCATTGTGAAAACATCGTACGGGCAAGCGGTAATGCAATCTTCCTTACCTTCGCAGCGATTGCGATTGATCACCGGTTTAAACTGGCCGGCCTCGTGTTTACATTCGATATCGACAAGCGTCATTGAGTTGCTCCCGCCATTGCAGTTAAAAGACTGAATCTGCGCATGAGTTGCAGCTGCGTAGCGTAGTCGTATTAGCGTCGGGCTGGGCTTAAATCTTGTTAATGACGGCGCAATAAAAAAGGCGCCCGAAGGCGCCAAAGGAGATCTGACATTAACTCATTCGTAGCGGTAAGTTGCGTCTAAGCCGAAGCTGCGCGGTTCGTTGTACACCGCACCGGCAAAACCGAGCGGAGCGCCAAACGAGCCGATACCGTAGGTTCGGTATTCTTTATCAAACAGATTTTTCCCCCACGCTGAGAACTCGAGGTTACCGCTGCCGACGGCGATCTGCGACAGCGATAAGCGGCCGTTGACCAGTGTGAATGCACCCGATTCAGTGTATTTGTCGAAGCTGGTATCGAGCGTGTCGTGTTTGTAACCGGAGTTGTAAACCGTGTCGAGGCGGGCCGATAAGCTACCCCAGGAGAAGGGTAGGAAGTCGTACTGCATGCCCAGACTGATGCTCTGCTTCGATGCGGTGGGGAAGTGCGCTGCATTGCTGACATCGACCGGTTGGAAGTTAGTGGCTGGCGATGAAAACAAATATTGATCGTAACGCATGTCGATCAGGCCGTAATTCAGATCGAGCGTTAAACCTTCGACCGGAATGGCGGTGATTTCGATTTCGACGCCCTGCATCGTCGCTTTACCGACATTGCTGACCACGGTTTCCGCACCGGCGCTCGACGGCACGAATTGGCTGAGTTGCAGCGCGGTGAATTTGTTGATGAAACCAGCGGCGTTGAAGGTCATGCGATGATCGAACAGTTGCGCCTTGTAACCGACTTCGTAGGCGTTCACAAACTCGGGATTAAACGGCTTCTGATTGGCCACCGAAGTGCGTGCGTTGAATCCGCCCGAGGTATAACCGCGGCTGTATTTTGCGTACGTATTCATATCGGGCGTGAGGTCGTAAGCGACTGTCGCACCGCCGCTGGCATTGTGATAGCTGTGCGAAAAGTCGCCGGTGGCGCCGCTCGAATCGTCGAGCGAGAGTTCGCGTTTATCGCTGGTGCTACGCAAGCCCAGAGTCAAATGCAACGCATCTATCGAAGCGGGCGTGTAAGTGGCTTGTCCGTAGATTGCCTTGGCGTAGTTGGTCGCTTCATAACTGCTGGAATCGAAAGCGCCGTAGGTAGGCGCAACCGTTTGACCGGTGCTCGACTCTACATGTTCGCGAAAGAAATAGACGCCGGCGACCCAGTCCATATGATCCTGCACACCGACGATCTGCAACTCCTGCGAAAATTGATTCTGCGACTGATCCAGGCCGTTGTTCGCAAATAAGGAAACAATGCCGCCGCCAACTGCTGTCAGGTCGACAGAGCCGCCGCCGGATAAATCCGTGTATTGCTGGTCGGTCAGTTTGCGATACGCGGTGATCGACTTCACTTGTAATTCTTCGTCGATGTCCCAGGTCGACGTCAGGCTGTGACCTTTAATATCGAGAGACTCGATGCCTTGATACGGCAGCGACAACGAGTTAACTCGGACATTCGCTTTGACGTTAGCCGCGCCATTGGCATACGCCGCATCGAGCGGACCGAGTAACGCTTGCGCCGCAGTCGCGCCGCCGAATGCTGCATTGGGTGTATTCGCAAAGCTCACGCAACCGGGGTCGAGCGAACACTGACCGGCTGCCGGTGTATTGCCGAACGATGCGTAGGTGCCGAGCAATACCGTATCGCCAAAACCGCCGTTGTTGCTGTTGACGCCGAGCGGATAAGCACCGCCTGCCCGATTGGCATTGCTGCCGAGTACAAAACCGGGTGTGACCTTGGTCAGTTGGAAGGCGGCGGGCATGTCGCGATTGCGAGTCTGATCATAGTTGTAATCGAAAGTGACCGCGTCGCTGGCTTGCCATTTTAATGCCAGATTAAATCCTTGATCCTTTTTCGCGCCGAAATCTTCATGGTCGCCGGTCTGCGAGTTGGTCGTAACGTTGTTTACGTAGCCGTTTTGTTTGGTATACAGATATGAAATTTTGCTGCTGATACCCGCGACTTCGGGGGTGTCGATAGTGGTGCGCGATTTAAACAAATCGCGGCTGCCGGTGGTCAATTGCTGTTTGAAGGCGAAGGTTCCCTTCGGCTGCGCGGTGACGATATTGACGGCGCCGCTCATGCTGTTGCGGCCATACAACGTGCCTTGTGGTCCGCGCAGTACTTCGATGCGCTCGACATCGACCACGTCGAAGGCCAGACCATTATTGCGCGCCATATAGACACCGTTCATGTACACACCGACCGCGGGGTCGACCGTCATCACCGGCTCGGTTTGCGCAATGCCGCGTATCGCATAACTCGCCGTGCCGGACGAGGCGGGTTGTACCGCCGCAGTCATGTTGGGCGTAAATAACGCCACATCTTGCGTCTGAACGATACCGCGCTCCTCAAGAGCGACGGTGGAGAACGCCGAGATTGCGATCGGCGTTTGTTGCAGCGATTCTTCGTGTTTTTGCGCGGTGACGATCACTTCATCGACCGAGGTTGAGCGGTTATCCTCGGCAGCTTCGCTGTTCATGCTGGCCGTCAGAGTCAGGATGGCGAGAGCGATAGGATTTAACGCGAAATAGCGGCTTGATGACTTCATTAGGTTTCTCCTCTTTTTAATTTTCTGAATTCGACAGGCGCGATCGCGGCGATGCAAATGGGTAAATCGCCGGCCATACAATTTGCCCGCTGCATGGAGGCGATTAGCTCCTGGCTGCCGCGGGACATTGACTATGCTTTGGCTGTTCTTTGATCGATTGCGCTTGGATGGCTTGGGCTTTCGTTCGAGACTTGTCTGAAACTTTACCTACTGACATGTAGGTAGGTAAAATTATTGCAAGACCGACCCGGCAAGTCAATACTGCGTGCGCGTATACTACAAACATAACTATTCGTCTTACTGAAAAGAGTTCTACCTTATGAAGCAGCGCCGCACGGGTGACGAAACCCGAGAGCTCATAATGCTTACGGCAGAAAAATTGTTTGCGCGCAAAGGTTATGCGGCGACCACGCTCGACGATATAGCCGCCGAGGTCGGTATCAAGCGGCCTTCGTTGCTTTATCACTACCCGGATAAATATTCGATTTATAGGGCGGTGCTCAGTCGGCACTTTCAGGCAACGGATGAAAGCGTTTCGCAAAAAAAGCGCAGTGACTTTGCCAGTCTCACGGACTATATGAATTATTTGATCGATCAAGCCGTCGATTTATATTGCGAAAATCCGGCGCAAATCCGCATGGGGATTTACAATCTGCTGTCGGAAGATAACGAGACGGTCAATCCGCGTAGTCTTGCTTCGATGAGCGTGGAGTCATGGCGTGCGGCGATCAAGGAGGGCATTGCTGCCAAAGTATTTCGGAATGTTCCGGTGACGCACATATTTGCCATTGTCGGCGGCACCATCGGGCACTATCTGTTAATGTCGGAAAGTGTGGGGTTGATCGATAGCAAGCTCGCGTATGCGACCTTCGATCGCAAGAATATTAATAAAATGCGCGAGAATTTGCGGTTGGCCATTTGGGGAGTTTTATCTCCGGGTCGCACGCCCGAAGAGTAGATTGTTTGTAGATTGGATTTTAAGTCGCATCGCTCTTGCGTAATAAATAGGTATCCATAATCCAGCCGTTGGTTTCGCGAGCCTCGTTGCGCACGCGCTCGATTTCGTCAGCCACCTCGCTCAGTTTGCCGGCAATCAAAACTTCATCGGGAGTACCGATATACGCACCCCAATAGATATCGAGATCGCGATCGAGGAGTTTTTTATACGTATTCTCGGCATCCAGCATAACGACGACGCTATCGACATCGTTTGAGAAAGTACCAGTAAAATTGCCCGGCAATGCTTCGGCGAGTTTGCGGCCGGTGGTGATCTCGATGGGCTGGCCGATCCGATTTAACGCCACCTTATGGCTCGCTGCCAGCACCTGAATACTACTGATGCCGGGAATGACATCGAATTCGAGGCGCTGCCGACCGCTGCGGACGATGGCTGCAATAATGCGGATCGTGCTGTCGTACAGTGTGGGATCTCCCCAGACCAGAAAACCGCCGCATTCGCCGTCGGCCAACTCCTCCGCAATCAGGCGTTCAAAAATTTGTTGTTTGTCCTTATTGAGCTCCTCGATATTACATTCGTAGTGCGGATTGTCGCGGTTGCGTTCGGGACTAGCCGCTTCGACAAACCGATAGTTGTGCCCGGCGATGTAGCGGCTGCAAATCTCTTTGCGCAAGTCGACCAGTTTTCCCTTGGCGATGCCCTTGTTCATAATAAAAAAAACATCGACCTGATTGAGCGCATTCACCGCTTGTATCGTGACGTGCTCGGGGTTGCCGGCGCCGATACCGATGATCAAAATTTTTTTCATGACGATTTTGTCTCGATAGGGGTGTTTGTGCCTGTTTTTATAACCTTTATAGGTGACAGGTTGGCTCCAAAGCAACAGATCAATCTTTGATCTATGTAACGTAGTTTGGTATTAATAGCGAGCTACATCATGGTGGCCGAATTGAGTGCAACAATGAGGCATATAAAATGAGGCATATAAAAGCCAGTTGGAATGGCTCATCAATGTAGTTCGGCTATTGCCCACTGAAACAGATCCATTAAAAACTATAACTTAAATAAACGAGCCAACACTCGGATTGTTGTAAAAACGGCTCATCACCAGAGTGACACTGCTCCCTAATAAAACCAATGTCGCTTAACCCTATAATTTACGGATAATAAAGGTGATAAAAATGAATAAATTAACTTTAGTCGCAGCAATATCAGGCATTATCGCTTCACCCTCGTTCGCAGCTTATACCGGTACCGCCACCTCGGGCACCGCCGCCGATCCGCTGGCAAGCATCAAGGTAAATACAGCCACAGCTAGCGCGATTACCAACGTATGGTATGTCGATTTGGCTTCCGGTCCCGCCACTAACAAAACCGCTCCGGCTATTCAGATGGTGAAAGCCAGCGGCTGGACGTTTGACTTCACAAACCTGGCAGCGGTTACCTTCACCGGTAATATCCAATACGGCGATTATAGAACCCAAACCACTGCACAGGCCCTCGCGATTCTGCTCGACGGCCGCCAAAGCTACACGGGCGTCACTCAATCGTTCTCCGGCACCGGTGCGTACGACGAAGCCACTAACACGTTTACCTTCACCAAATTACCCGGTGCGGTAAATGGCGGCGGTGCATCCGTCTATTCCGAAACCGCTGCTGCCACTTGCGTGAATGGTGTGACGTCGAGCCTGGGCAAAGTATGTACCTCGTTCTCTACCGCGAGCAAAAACTGGGAGGGTCTGGCGCTGAGCTTCGTCTTCTCCGAAGACAGAAGCGCATTCTCCGGTACGCTTGCCGGTACCGATACCAGTGGCGGGGGTTTATCGCTGAATACCACCACCATCAACTGGCAAATTGCCGCTGCGCAACCCGCAGTGCCGGTTCCTGCAGCAGCCTGGTTGTTCGGTTCGGGCTTGATCGGTTTGACGGGCATGGCACGCCGCCGTCGCGCCGCCACATAAATCAAACGTTGTAGCGCTCGATCGAATACCAGGGAGGTAAAAACGGCACGAGTGGACGGATTTTTATCGGTTGAGCTTTGATTTTTTAGCACCGCTACGCTGTTATGTGCTCTCGCAGCGTAGCGAGCCGCTGTTGCGGTAAGATGCTATAGAATGGACATATGGATTTCGCAAAAACATTTGCCTTATCGATCTCGATACAGTACTTGGGCGATAGCCCCCGTTTTTGATGCCGCCCAAACTGTTTACAGATTGCTGCACCGCCAATAGTTGCGCGCAACACATGGCGCGAACACCCTTTAAAATCCACAGCTCAAAAGCGAGCTCACCAAACAAAAAAGCCGAACATTCCTAACTCGATCGACAACATTGCATACTGTTTGGCCGGTACGGCGGCCATTGCGAATTATTGTCATATAACTGTCATAATGCGCGCCTAAAATGCGCCGATGAACGAGCCTACTATGAGTTTAACGCCCTCCGCGAGCGCTGCAGAGGCCAGCCGCCTGCTCGGCAGCGGCCGGCGGCATTGGATCCGCAAATTCAAGGACCGCGCCGCCGCGGTGGCTATCAGTGCCGGTGGCATGAGCGTATTAGTCGCCATTCTGCTGATCTTTTTTTACCTCTTGTACGAAATCGTGCCGTTATTTCGCTCCGCTGCGGCGCAGCCGGTGGCGAGTTATGCCCTGGTAGCTGGCCCCGAGGGCGCGGCGCCGCCGCTGTACCTCGCACTGGAGGAGCAGGCTGAAATCGGCTTGCGCCTGGATCGTCTGGGGCGCGTGGCTTTTTTTCGCGCGGCCAGCGGCGAGCCGGTTGAAAACTTTGTTCTGCCTATTCCCCCCGCTACACAAATCACCAGTTTTGCACTCGACTCCGAGCAGAGCCAATTATTGGCTCTGGGCTTGAGCGACGGCAGTGTGGTATTGACGCATCACGAGTACAGCGCGACCTACGATGGCAAGGGCCGACGTCAGATTGCGCCGAGTATGACCTATCCGTTTGGCGACAAACCCTTGGTGCTGCAGGCCGGAGAAGCTTTGCAGGCGATCGCGCTGCGCAACGGCGACAACGGTCTGGTGGTGGTGGCGGCCAGTGGTGGTGGCCATTTGGTGGCGCGCAAATGGGAAAAGCGCGAAGACTTTTTAAGCGGTGAAAGCGTCACCGAAGAAGTGGCCTTGGCGGTCCCCGAGGTCGATATCAATCCGACGCGGCTGCTGATCTCGCCCGATCAAAAATGGCTCTACGTATTAGCCGGCGATGGCAATTATCGCGTCGTCGATTTAAAGGCGGGCAATGTCATCGATAGCGGGCGCTTGTTTGCGAGCGGCGAATTGACCGATGCGAAATTCCTGCTCGGCGGCATTTCGATTATGGTGGCCAGCAATCACGGCGAACTCAGTCAGTGGTTCCTGGTGCGCAAACCGGATGCTTCGCCGCAGTTGACGCGCATTCGTTCGTTCGGCGATGGCAGCGCGGTCAATCAGTTGGCAATGGAACATCGCCGCAAAGGTTTTGTTACGGTCGACGCCAAACAGCAATTGCAAATTTATTACTCCACCTCGCAACGCCATTTATTATCGGCTCCAGCCGGTGCACCAGTATCGGCATTGGCGATGAGTCCGCGCGCCAATGCGTTGATTTATGAAACCGGCGACAATAAATTGCATTTCTGGTCGGTGACCAACAACCATCCGGAGATTTCCTGGTCGGTGTTGTGGGATAAAGTCTGGTACGAAAATTATCCGCTGGCCGATTACGTATGGCAGTCGTCCTCGGCCAACTCCGATTTCGAGCCCAAATACAGCTTGATGCCGCTGGCATTCGGGACTTTGAAAGCAGCGTTTTACGCGATGCTGGTCGCTACGCCATTGGCGATTTGCGGCGCATTGTACACCGCCTATTTCATGGCGCCGACCCTGCGCCGCAAAGTAAAACCGTTAGTCGAATTGATGGCGGCGCTGCCGACGGTCATTCTGGGTTTCCTGGCGGGCCTGTGGCTGGCGCCGGTGGTCGAGCATAATTTGCCGGGCATATTCTTTATTCTGATCTTCATGCCGATCGCGGTGCTGCTATTTGCCTTCCTGTGGAATCAACTGCCGATCGCGTGGCGCAAGTGGGTCCCCGATGGCTGGCAACCGCTCATTCTGGTGCCGGTGGTCATTATCACCGCCTATCTGTGTATCGCGTTCAGCGCGCCGTTCGAGCTGGCGTGGTTCGGCGGCGATATGCGCAGTTGGATGCGCAGCGAGTGGGGCGTCGATTACGCGCAGCGCAATGCGCTGGTGGTCGGTATCGCGATGGGGTTCGCGGTGATTCCGAATATTTTCTCGATCGCCGAGGATGCCATTTTCTCGGTGCCGAAACATTTGAGTTACGGCTCGCTGGCATTGGGCGCCACACCGTGGCAAACGCTGGTCGGCGTGGTATTGCCGACGGCGAGCCCGGGTATTTTCTCTGCGCTGATGATCGGTCTCGGTCGCGCGGTCGGCGAGACGATGATCGTGTTGATGGCGGCCGGTAATACCGCGGTGATGGATGGCAATCTGTTTCAAGGCATGCGCACGCTGTCGGCGAATATCGCCGTCGAAATCGGCGAGACGGCGGTCGACAGCACGCATTACCGGGTGTTATTCCTGGCGGCATTCGTACTTTTCATGTTCACTTTCGTGTTGAACACATTGGCGGAAATTATTCGCAATCGTTTGCGTAACCGCTACAGCGTCATTTAATTGTTGAGATCGAATTTCGATGGCTTTGGCACAGCAGGACAAGCTCTCCACGCGCGCCTGGATTAAAAGTGGCGAGCCGTTTATTTGGTTCAACGCCGCTGCGGTAACGCTTAGCGTGGTGGCTGTTATCGCGCTGCTAGGGCTGTTGGCAGTGCGTGGCCTCGGCCACTTTTGGCCGGGCGCCATCGTGCAGGCGGATTACGTAGTGCCCGGCGCTGCACCGGTGCGGATTATCGGCGAACTGGTCGAAAGCGAGTCGGTGCCGATCGCGCAATTACACGGCTCTGGTGTCGAATTCGATACCGAGCAAGCCTTCGTGCGTCGCGATTTATTCAAGCTCGGCAACCGCGATGTGTTGGGACACGATTTCAGCTGGTTTTTGCAACCCTATCTGAAGAGTGAGCAATTGCCAGTCACCGCAATGGTGCTGGAGCGGCGCGAATGGGGTAATTTCTATGGCTTTTTGCGCCAGGTAAAAGAGCAAGACAACGTAGTCGCCGACAGCGCCAGCGATGAGTCCGGTGCCTGGCGCGCACTACAGGATCGCTTGGTGCGCTCCGATGCGCTGCACGAGCAAATTTATCAGGTGGAAAAAAAGCAGATCGGCGGTATCAATTATCGAATCGATCAACTGCGTTTGCGCGCACGCAAATTGGAGCTGAACAAAACACGTATGACGCCGGCCGAAGTCGCCGCGATGCAGGAGCAGATCGAAAGCGAGCGCACCAGTTTGCAAGCCGAGTACAAAGCTCTGCAGGGACAGTTGGCGGATTTATATCAGCAGGTCAACCGCGACAGCTTGACCGCGGAAGTGGCGGACGGTCATATCGTAACTATCCCACTCAGTAAAGTAGTGCGCGCCGATCGCCCGAATGCGATGAGTCTGCTCGGCAAGATGCAGTTTTATTGCGTTAAATTGTGGACGTTCCTGACCGATGAGCCGCGCGAAGCGAACACCGAAGGCGGTATTTTCCCCGCCATTTTCGGCACGGTCGCGATGGTATTGATTATGTCGATCATCGTCACGCCGTTCGGCGTAATCGCTGCCGTGTATTTGCGCGAGTATGCCAAGCAGGGTGCGGTTACGCGTATCGTGCGCATCGCCGTCAATAATCTGGCCGGCGTACCGTCGATTGTATATGGCATGTTCGGGCTCGGCTTCTTCGTCTATTTTATCGGCGGCAATATCGATAAATTATTTTTCCCGGAAGCGTTGCCGGCGCCGACCTTCGGCACACCGGGCTTGATGTGGGCATCGCTTACCTTGGCATTGCTGACGCTGCCAGTGGTGATTGTGGCAACCGAGGAAGGGCTGGCGCGTATTCCGCGCTCGCTGCGCGAGGGCAGTCTCGCACTCGGCGCCACCAAAATAGAAACTTTATGGCGCGTGGTATTGCCGATGGCGAGCCCGGCGATGATGACCGGTTTGATTCTGGCGGTGGCGCGCGCCGCCGGCGAAGTCGCACCGCTGATGCTGGTCGGCGTGGTTAAGCTGGCACCGACCCTGCCACTCGATGGCAACTTCCCGTTCATGCACCTCGATCGCAAATTCATGCATTTGGGTTTTCATATTTTCGATGTCGGTTTTCAAAGCCCTAACGTCGAAGCCGCGCGGCCGCTGGTATACGCGACTGCGCTGTTATTGGTAATTATCATCGCGCTGCTGAACTTCAGCGCGGTGGCGTTGCGCAATCATCTGCGGGAAAAATACCGCTCGCTGGAAATGTAGCGCCTGTTAACAGGCCATTATTAACCCGGTAACAAAGTACATCTTCCTGATGTACTTTGTATTCGCGGCCATGGGCCGCAGGGACGCATACTGCGTCCATTACTAACCCGTCAAATTGCCGGGTTATTAATACAGGTAACGATCGATGTCGGAAGCGCCAACCGTAAAATCGCATGCGATGGATATCAGCCAGCTCGGCCGCAGCCAGGCGCAGCGTTCGCTCGAGAGCGAGGAAGTGTGTCTCTCGGTGCAAAAATTAAAGCTTTTCTACAACGCCAAGCAGGCGCTGTTCGATGTCGATATGAATATCCCGCGCAAGCGCGTGACGGCATTCATCGGCCCGAGCGGCTGTGGTAAGTCGACGTTGCTGCGCTGTTTTAATCGCATGAACGATTTGGTCGACGATGTTCGCATCGAAGGTCAAATCCTGCTGGATAACGCCAATATCTACGAGAAAGGCGTCGATGTAGCCGGTTTGCGGCGTCGGGTCGGCATGGTATTTCAAAAACCGAATCCATTTCCGAAGACGATTTACGAAAATGTTGCCTACGGCCTGAGAATTCAAGGCATCAACAAGAAGCGGATCCTCGATGAAGTGGTCGAGCGCTCGCTGCGTTCGGCGGCGCTGTGGGATGAGGTGAAAGATCGCCTGCACGAAAATGCGCTTGGCATGTCCGGCGGTCAACAGCAGCGCCTGGTGATCGCGCGCACCATCGCGGTCGAGCCCGAAGTCGTATTGCTCGATGAACCGGCTTCGGCGCTCGATCCGATTTCGACTTTGAAAATCGAAGAATTGATTTACGAATTAAAATCCAAATATACCCTGGTGATCGTTACGCACAACATGCAGCAGGCGGCGCGCGTTTCTGACTATACTGCCTTCATGTACATGGGCAAGCTGATCGAGTTCGATAGCACCGATCGCCTGTTCACTAACCCAATGCAGCGCCAGACCGAGGATTACATCACCGGGCGCTACGGTTAAAATCCGATTTGGATCGACACCGCAAGAGATTTATTACGAGGTAAGTGGCTATGGTCGACAAGGATATTCACTCGCATCATATTTCGCAGCAGTTCAACGCTGAGTTGGACGACGTGAAAACACGGATGCTGGAAATGGGCGGCATGGTCGAGCGCCAGGTTGCCGACGCGATCAATGCGGTGATGAATGCCGATGGCGGTTTGGCCGAGCGCGTCTTGAAGGGCGACGCCCATATCAACCAAATGGAAGTGTTGATCGACGAAGAGTGCGCGTTGATTCTGGCACGTCGTCATCCCGCGGCCGGCGATTTGCGCCTGGTGCTGGCGATTACCCGCGCGCTGCACGATCTCGAGCGCATGGGCGACGAGGCCACCAAAATTGCCGAGCACGCCATTCGCTTGATCGACCATGGTGAAATGCCGCGCTGCGTGGTCGAGATCCGTCACCTCGGCACGCACGTCTGCGCAATGATGCGCGATGCGCTCGATTGCTTCGCACGTCTCGATGTCGAGCAGGCATTGAGGGTGGCGCAGGAAGATAAAGCGGTGGATATGGAATACGCTACCGCCATGCGCACGCTGGTTACCTACATGATGGAGGATGCGCGCAGCATTTCTTCGGTGTTAAATATTATGTGGGGTTTGCGCTCGCTGGAGCGCATTGGCGATCACGCGTTGAATATCGCCGAGCATGTCGTATATATGGTGAAGGGCCAGGACGTGCGACACGTTGGCCTCAGCGAGCTGGAAGCGCGGATTCACGACGGAAATTGATGGGGCTAGTTGTCAGTTTCTCAGTAAGGGCGACGACAACTGGCGCTAAGCCCGCCGACCGATACTCTTTTCAAAACTTCTTTGTACGGGACGATATCAGCGACGCTTTCACGTTGGCTTCTTTCGATATCATCGCTCTCTGCGGGCAAGCGATATAAACCCGCTTGCTTCCAGTGTTTTGAAAAGAGCATTCGGTCGCCGGGCTGTCAAGCTTGCTGCCACCGAATACTCTTTCAACTAACAACTAATCCCCATCCACCTGCATGTAATACGGATCGAGCGCCTGTCCCTCAGGTGGGTTGAACCAGGTCCGGATATACGCCACCTTACCGTTGTCGTCGATCGTGTAGATCTCGATGCCGTCGATTTCAATGGCGCGGCCGTCGATGGTGCCTTTGCTGCGTACATGCAGCGCGGCCTGGTCAGTGCAGATCTGCATCAGTACTGGCTCGATGGTCCAGAAGTGTCCCTCCTTGAAGGAATGGTCCCAACTTTTTTCTACCGCCGCGCGACCGACCTTCTTGGGGCCGCCGACTGGGTCCTCCAATACCGCGTTCTCGGCAAAGTTGGCCATCCAGCGCACTTTGTCCTGTTTATTCCAGGCGTCGAAATGGGTATGAATAGCCTGTTCGATTTGTTGATGTGTCGGCATAATAAAAATCTCCCTGGTGATATTACGCAAAGTGGTGTTCGCAAACTGTGGGACTGCGCAAACTATGGTCGATTGATTGTAGAGAGCGCCGCTGCGGCGGCGCGTTAAATTTTTTTAACCAATTGCCGCTGCGCTCAATCTCTCTCTTTGCCAGCGAGTATTAGTGTCCCTGCTTGAGCGGTACTCCCTCCACATCGAGTTCGACGATATCGCCCCAGCCGAGTTGCTGTAGTTGTGAAGACATTAGTTGCGGCAGCATTTTTTGCTTGTCGCCGACCGCCAGCCATACCGCATGGCTGGGCGACAGTGCAGCGACCTGGCGTTGCAGCAGCGTTAGATCAAGCGCACGCAGGCGAGCGCTTTCGTCTGCGAGATAATTATCCGGCCGCTGCAACTGCACATTTTTGGAGAATGCCTGCAGCAGCGCTTTGTTGGTTTCGTAGGCGCCGGGCAGCTGACGGATGCGTTGTTCGCGAACTTTTTCGAACTCATCGCTCGTTACCGGTTTGGCGCTGCTGGTCGCGCCGGCGAATTGCTGCCATTCATTGCGCATTTCTGCCAACGCTGCGCCGGTTTTGTCGATCTGCACATTGCCGGCGGCTATCCAGAATTGGGTGCCACGGCTTTCGAGCAGGCTGCTATAGGTGCCGTAACTCCAGTGTTTATCTTCGCGCAAATTTAAATTCAAGCGCGAGGTAAAGCCACCGCCGAATATATTGTTAGCCAGGCTCAGGGCGGTCATATCGATGGTGTTCGCAGCGGGCAACACGGTTGCCGCGCTGATATTGGCCTGGCTACTGCCGGGCAGATCGATAAAATACAGCGTTGGCTTTGCGGCCACTGCTGACATATCGACCGCTGTAACGCTATGTGCCGGTGGTAGCGCGGTCGTCGCAGTGGGCCATCGCGTTGTTTTTTCGCCCCTGGCCTGATGCGCATCGGTAGCATGTTGTTCCGCAAAATGTCGTTCTGAAAAATATTGCTCCGCCAGTATCTTGAACTGCTCCATGGTTAAGTCGCCCACCGCAATCAAGGTTGCTCGTTGCGGATTAAACCAGCGTTGATGAAAATTTTGCAGTTGCTCGCGATCGAGTGCGGCGATCACGCTGCGGCGGCCATTGCTGCTCAGCGGTCCGCTATCCGCATCGGTGGTGCCAAGCAGTAGGCGCGGCAGGACTCGTTGCGCCAGGCCGTTGCCGGATTGCTCTTCGCGTTTGATGGTTGCCAGCGTTTGCGCCTGCAAACGCTTGATCGCCACATCGGCAAAGTCGGGCTGGCGAATTAAGCGCGCAAATAAAGCAGTGCTGGCATCGAGATGGTCTTTCAGGGCGGATAAGCGCACGCCCGCACTATCGATACGTGTGAAGGTATCGATTTCGGCACCCAGGCTATGAATTTTTGCCGCGATTGCCGCGCTGTCGAGTTCGGCATTGCTCTCCAGCAACATGCGCAGCGCAAAATCGCTTAAGCCCGCGTGTTGCCAGCCATCGACGTTGCGGCCGATCGGCAATTGCCACTCCATTTCTACCAGCGGCAGTTCGGGGCGGCGCAGCAGTATTAATTGCATGCCGTTATCGAGTTGCGCGCGCTGCACCGGCGGTAGATTCGGCGCGGGTGCGGCACCGGGGGCGGGCACTTGCGAGCGATCGACGACTTCGCCGTTGGCTTTCAATTCGGCCTGCGGTGTTACCTGCAGTACGTAGACGCCGCTATCGAGCCACTGGCGCGCCACATCGCGCAGTTGCGTGCCGCTGGTGGTTTCGACGTCGCGCAGCGCGCGCTGATAATAGCTCGCGTCGTTGGCGAACACTGCGCCGCTGGCTAATACATCGGCTTTGCCGCTGAAGCCGCCGACTTTTTCCAGTTGGCGCAAAAAGTTTGCGCGATAATTAATTTTAGCCCGCGCTAAATCGGCAGCATGCGGATCGCGCTGTAGAAACTCGCGTAGCGCCGCGCGCAATTGTTGTTCGAGCAGGAGCGGATCGACGCCCGGCGCGGCGTCGGCAGTGATCCAGAATTGCCCGGCGATTTCGCGGCCGTAGTTAAGTGCGCTGACATTGGTGGCCAGTTTTTTTTGCTGCACCAGCTTTTGCGTGAGAAAGCCGTCGGCATCGCCGGCCAGCAGATCGGCGAGCAAATCGAGTTGATTCGATACTGTGTCGCGCGCCGGCGGCGTATTCCAGATCAAATAAACGCGCGCATTCGGCACTCGATCCTGCAGCGTCGCGCGCTTCTCTTCGCTGCGTTTGGCGATCCAACTTTCGATTTGCTGTGGAGCCGGGCCTGGAGGAATCGAACCGAAATAATGTTCGACCTGCTTTTTAACCGCTGCCGTATCGATATCGCCGGCGATGACCAGCACTGCATTATTGGGGCCGTAGTATTGTTTAAACCAGGCATGCACGTCGTCGAGCGTTGCCGCATCGAGATCGGCCATCGAGCCGATCGGCTCCCAGGCATACGGATGTCCGGCCGGGAAAGTGTGCGCGGCGATGAAAGCCCATACCTTACCGAATGGACGATCATCGCCCTGGCGCTTTTCGTTTTTCACCACGCCGCGTTGTTCATCCAATTTCGCCTGATCCAGCGCAGGCAATAAATTTGCCATGCGATCCGACTCCATCCACAGCGCCATGTCGAGCGCCGGCGTCGGCACGGTAGCGAAATAGTTCGTGCGATCGTTACTGGTGGTGCCATTCTGATCGGTGGCGCCGGCTTTTTCGAACGGGCGGAAATATTCGTCGTTAAAATTTTGGCTGCCATTGAACATCAGATGCTCGAACAAATGCGCAAAGCCGGTTTGGCCTGGCTTTTCGTTTTTCGAGCCGACGTGATACCACAAATCGACCGCCACCAATGGCGCTTTATGGTCTTCGTGCACGATCAGCCGCAGGCCGTTAGCGAGTACGAATTGTTGGTAAGGGATTTCGTCGGCGGCGTGTAATGATGGGGTATGAAGCAGAAAAGCCGCCGCTAAAAGCAAGCTGCGCAACAGCGCGTTAAATAAGTTGGGCTCGGGAAATAGACGGCGGCGCATAGCTTTCCTTATCGATTGTAATCGCAGCGGAGCGGCATTGTTCCGCAACGATCGAGGCTATGCAAGCCGGTGGAGGGTGGGATAAGAGTGCCCCGGCGACAGGTGATGTATAACCGTCGCGGGGTAAGGCTGATGGCAGCGTCGGTTCGTTTGCAACCGACTGGTACAACCGGCTGTGTAAGACCGATTGAGTGCAGTGCGCTTATTTAGCGGAGTTTTTGCGACGCAGGCCGCCCAGCCCCAGCAGACCGAAGCCGCTTAAGAACATTGGCAGCGCGGCCGGTAGCGGCACTGCGGAGGGCGCGGAGACGAAGGAGGTTTTGCCCGGGCTGCCGATATCGCCGCCGATCGATGCGTAAGAACCTTCGATATCGCCGACCGAAGACAGGGCCCACTGCGCGGGATTCTGGCCGCCGAGCGCCGCTGCGCTGCCGGGGCGTCCGCTCTTACCGTCGGTCAACGGCGAGCTGCCGTATACCAGCGAGTCGACCAGTGTTTTGCTGCTGTCGTACAGATTGATCGCATCGCCGTTGCCGAGATTATCCTTGCTGTTGCCGCCGATGATTTTAACGCTGGCGGACAAATTCCAGGCGGTGCGGAACGCGCTGGCGCTGGCTTCGGTCAAAATCACCGATTCGCCGGCCGCCACGGTACCGAATGCGGATAGCGATACATCGCCGGCCTTCGCCGAGCTGTCGGCATAACTCCAGCCGGTCAAGTCGACGGCGACCGAACCGAGATTGGTGAATTCGATAAATTCACCGGGGCTGCCTTCGTTTTTATACATCCATTCCGTGATGCGTACATTGGCGGTGGCGGCTTCGGCGCTGCTGAGCAACGGGCCGAAAAAAGTGGCAGCGATGATGGCCGCCGCCAAACTTTTGCTCCTGGTCGTAATTTTCATAGGGCCATACTCCAGATGGACAATAAACTGGTGAAAGTATGTCGATGGAATGTGAAGTCGCGATGACATGAGCGTGACAGGGAGCGCATCGATCGAGAATAATGGGTCGGTGCCGGGGGCGTGTCGGAGCGATTGAAGGTGTTCTACATTACAGTCGGCTGGGTTACGTCTGCGGTGATACTGTGTAACAGCAAAAGTAAGTGCAATAGCAAAAGTAAGTGCGATGGTAAAAAGTTGCGCGATGGTGAGAAATTGTAAATTCGCGCGCGGCGTTTGCCGAGTATTTTTGTTTTCTGCGTCGAATGCGCATGCGGCCGACTCGATACAGCAAAGGAAGCATTGCATTGAAAAAAATTGCAATAGTGGTGGCTCTACTGGTGGTGGCGATAATTTTACTGGGTTGGCGCATGCGCCCCGATCCGCTACAGGTATGGGTGACCAAAGCAGAGTTTGGTGCGGTTGAGCAAACAGTATCGAATACGCGCGCCGGCACCATCAAGGCGTGCCGACGCTCCAAGTTATCGATGCCGCTGGGCGGCGTGGTGGACAAACTATTGGTGCAGAAGGGCGATCGCGTTGAGCCCGGTCAATTACTGCTGGAGTTGTGGGATCGCGATCATCACGCCGAAGTACAACAGGCACAGGCAGCATTAAACTCCGCCAAGCATTCGCAACAGCAGGTCTGCGTCATGGCGCAGCGCAGCGAGCGCGAATCGCTGCGCCTGCAAACACTGGCCGAGCGCAAGCTGGTTTCGATCGATGCCGCCGATAATGCGCAGAGCAATGCATTGGCGCAGCAGGGCGCATGTGCGGCGGCGCAATCGCAGATAGCTTCCGCAGAGGCGCAATTAGCGACGCAACAGGCGGTGTTGGAGCGCTTTCAATTGCGCGCGCCGTTTGCCGGCGTGGTGGCCGAAATCAACGGTGAGCTCGGCGAATACGTAACACCGTCGCCGCCGGGCGTGGCGACACCGCCGGCGGTCGATCTGATCGATACCTCTTGCTTGTATGCCACCGCGCCGATCGACGAAGTGGACGCGGCGGCATTGCGCTTGGGTATGCCGGTCAAAATTACGCTCGATGCATTTCGCGATCGCCAGTTCAGCGGCAAGCTGACGCGCATCGCGCCCTATGTGCTCGATCTGGAAAAGCAGGCGCGCACTGTCGATGTCGATGTGCGTTTCGACGAAGTGCCGCAGGATGTCATTTTGCTGATCGGATACAGCGCCGACGTTACGATTGTTTTAAAAAATGTCGAGCGCGTGCTGAGAGTGCCGACCGAAGCGTTGGTCAATACCGATAATGTATGGGTGCTCGATACGAAAAAAGAAACCATCAACAAGCATAAATTGCAGTTGGGCATCGGCAATTTCACGTTTACCGAAGTGCGGTCGGGTCTGCAGGAGGGCGAATTGGTGGTGCGCAGCCCGGATCAACCAGGCATTAAAGAAGGCGTGCGCGCCGAGATAAAACATGAATGACGATGTGTCGGTAAGCGCTACTGAGCTCCGTCCGCTCGACGCCGCTGCGACACGGAACGATATCGTCATCGAGCTGCGCGATTTGGCCAAGACATTTCAACTGGGCGAACAAACGGTCAACGCGCTCGATGGCGTCGATTT
>DATIED010000266.1:0-6852 GCA_035455965.1 Spongiibacteraceae bacterium | reverse complement strand
AGCGAGTACAGCAGAAGCGCTCCCGCTGATCGCCAGCCGGAATCGCCAGCTGTACCGGACTGCCACATTGCGAACAAAAATTCATCTGCTAATAAGACTCACAACCCGAGTGTTGGTTAGTGTAACTGATCGTTTGAGCCTCGAGCCATCAGAGACCGAGGTGAATACAATCTGTACTGCGCTGCATACCGCCTAATCGGCCCCTCGCCAATAGCCGCCTATATTTTATCGGCCAGCTGTCTTAAAACACTGGATTCCCGACGGGAAACGTGTTTGAATCTGCGGCAGTGTGATAACTCCGCAGTTAATTTTATTTTCAGTCCGCCTTTAGAGAATTTAAATATGCCAACCGCTCAGCAGATCGCTCAAGTATTTCAAAATTATGTCGACGCCATGAGTGCTGGCGATGTCGAAACGATCGTCTCGATGTACGCTCCCGATGCGGTGGTACAAGACCCGGTCGGCAGTCCCGCTGTGGTAGGTCACGCGGCCATTCGCGAGTTT
Source organism: Spongiibacteraceae bacterium (assembly GCA_035455965.1). Classification (GTDB taxonomy): domain Bacteria; phylum Pseudomonadota; class Gammaproteobacteria; order Pseudomonadales; family CAMLJR01; genus CAMLJR01. Next base: position 6,348 of record DATIED010000266.1, on the reverse strand, counting down.
TACGCAGTCGCGGCACCGCAGGTCGATCATATGATTCTAGACGGCAATCCGCGCATCCATCTAAACACCGGCGCTGCACCGATGCGTTGTTTCCCGAAAGAGCCGCAAGGTTTTTGCGTAGAAATTGTCGATGTGATGGTGTTTAACGAGCAAGGAAAAATCACCTCGATGACCGCGTACTGGGGCGAAACCAATTTTCGCCCGGCGAACTAACAATTATCTTGAAAATTTAAAAGTTTAACGGAGGTAAATCATGAGCAATCAATCTATCGAGCAGAGCATTGTCGACGGCAGCGCCTGGGCAAAGTTTTGCGACAGCTTAAAAGAAGCTGGCAATGTCATTATGCGCAGCGAAACGCCGAACGACCTATTCAACCGCGCCGAAGGCTTTCGCTATTTGACACGCTTGTTGCGCGCCGGACTGGAAAGCAATGTCGAATTCAGCGACCCCAGTTTCCCGCAATTTTTCCAGCTTGCCGACGAAACCAAAAAAATCGGCAATGACAACCCGGATAACTTTTATCAAAACGTCAATATCAGCGGTAAGTACGATTATCTGATCACCGGCACGCGCGGCACAGTCGACTACCTCAGCCTCGGCACTAAAGCCGGCAGTTACGCCACCACTGGGCGCATGGAACCGACTGGCCAGATCAACGGCCGCGAAATGCGGATCAATGCCGACGGTACTTTTGAAATCATCGTCAGCAGCACGCCGAAGCCGGGCAAGAATTGGCTGCCGATGACTAAGGACAGCCACAGTATTGTGGTACGTCAAACCTTCGGCGATCGCAAAAAAGAAACGCCTGCCATTATGAAAATCAAATGCCTGAACGGCGAAGGCGACAACACGCTGGAACCGATACCATTCGTCCAGCAACTGGAAAATACCGTCAAGTTCGTCAAGAACACCGCGAATCTGTTTGTCGATTGGATGGAAATTTATCGCGAACATTTAAACAAGCTGCCATCCGATAACCAGGAGCGCTGCCAGGTCGCCGGCGGCGACGCGACGATTCACTATCTGCAAAGCTTCTGGAAACTGGCACCCGATGAAGCATTGGTAATCCATGCACGTAAAATCCCGGAGTGCAGAACCTGGAACTTCCAACTCTCCAATTATTGGATGGAGTCGCTCGATTTCCGTTATTTCAGAATCTGCGTCAACAAACACACAGCACACTACGAAAAAGACGGTTCGGTAAAAATTGTGGTAGCACACCGCGACCCAGGCCCCAAATATCCAAACTGGCTGACCACCACTAACCACGATCAGGGCGGGATGTTATTCCGTTGGGTCGAGGCGAATGAGCATCCGCCGGTCGATTGTGAAGTAGTTAAATTCGCGGATTTATAATCGGCTTCAATTTATAATCGGTAAATAGCGCGCAAATAAAAAGGGCTCTTACGAGCCCTTTTTATATTTTGTAACTACTTATCTTTGTTTGACCGGACTGTTGAAGTTCGGCACGAACTCTTTATGCTGCTTCCATTTATCGCCCACTTCAGCGATGTTTTGATAGAACTGGCTGTACCATTGACGCAGCAAATTAACCGGGCCATCACCATCGCACAACAGCGGGTTATCAATGCGCGTTTTAGTTTTCCAAATCGCCACATCCTGATAAAACGCCGTTCTATTCGCCTCAACATACCCCTTCACAATTTCATCGTTTTGCTCATCGCTGAGCGCTGGATTTTTCTTGATCATCACGCCGAAATACAAATCGAACGAATTGGTATCGATAGGCACGTGCGCCACCAATAACCGCGATGCCACATCGATGCCGCTCATCTGGCCCGACATATAAGTATTCATGTACGCGGGGCCGTAATAAGTCGCTTCGCTTTGCAGCTCGCTATCCTCGGCAAGAATTTCCGAGTGACTGGTCATTTGTTGAGTGTACACATGACCATCGACGATATTTTTAAAGCTGGTCGCGTTCGCGCCGTGGGTCGGACCGAAATGCGCAACGTCGGCCATGTTATCGACCAGCTCGCGGGCATTGATCGGAATATGGATGACCTCTACCGCCCAAGCGGTCCACTCCGGCGAAAAACAATCGTCGATGCGCGGAATGCTCTGCTCGGCAATCGGGGGGTTACCTTCGGGATCGTTCCAGACGAACAGCAGATTGTTTTGCTCCATCGTCGGCCACGATTTGATCACAGCCTTCGGCGGAATCCGTTTCGCGTACGGAATCTCATCGCAGACGCCGTCGGCGCCCCAGCGCCAGGAATGGAATGGGCAACGCAGCGAGTTGCCTTCGACGCACCCCAAGGTCAGATCGGCGCCCATATGCGGGCAGTAGCCGTCGAGAATATGTACCTGACCGTCCTCGCCACGATATGCAGCCAATTTAGTACCGAAGTAGTTCAGGGCAATCGGCTGTTCCGTAAAACGACTAGCGAGGCCTAAACAATGCCAGCCACGCGCATAACGCTCCTCGATTTCTTTTGCTTCAATTTTGTAGGGCGGTGCTTTTAAAGCGGACGGCGCATTCATTGACAATCTCCTCGTGCAAACAGCAAATATGGGTTCTTTTATAGGTATCAATATATCCGCATTGAAGCATCTCACCATCGTCTAATCAGACGAATCTCCGAGACGCCACCACAACGCCAAAATCTATTGCAGCACTAACCTGTTGCAATACCAAAACCAAACCTACTGCAAAACCAAAAACAGCGCCGCACCATTGCGGATCACCCGCAGCAACAACCGGGTGGACGACGTTTTGGCAGCGCTCTTTAGCTGCTCCAGATTACGCACCTCGGCTCGGTTCGCCGATACTATCACGTCGCCCACCTGCAATCCGGCGGACTGCGCCGGCGAGCCGGCCTGAACATCCGTCACCTGCACGCCGCGGCCGTCCTCGCGGGTCTGTAAGTTAGCGCCGACGAGAAACGGATGGGGCGCCTGGGCATCGACCGTGTCGGCAGCCGGTGCACCGACCTTGACATCAAAAATCTTGCTTTTGCCATCGCGCAGCACCGTCAGCTTGATCGTCTCGCCGATCCGTAACGAGCCGATCTCATTGCGTAACGACACCGCATTTTCGATCGTCTTACCGTTGGCGCTGATAACGATATCGCCCGCCTGAATACCCGCCTTGGCGGCCGCGGAGTCCGGCTGCACCTGCGAGATCAACACACCGCGCTGACTCTGCTCGATGCTGAAAGCATCGGCCAATTCAGGTGTTAAATCCTGAATCGCCACGCCGAGCTGGCCGCGCTTCATAGCGCCGAATTTAACAATTTGATCGGCGCTATTTTTGACCATTTTCACCGGTATGGCAAAGCCGATGCCGATATTGCCGCCGTTGGGACCGAGGATCGCCGTATTGATACCGATCAACTCGCCCTTGAGGTTGATCAATGCGCCGCCCGAGTTGCCTGGATTGATCGAAGCATCGGTCTGGATGAAATTTTCGTAGCCCTCGATGCCGAGCCCTTTACGATTCAGACCGCTGACAATACCGGTGGTCACCGTGTGATTGAGGCCGAACGGATTGCCGATCGCAATGACAAAATCGCCGACCTCGGCGTTGTCCGAGTCGCCCAGTTTCAGCGCGACCAATTTGTTGGGATCGATTTTTAGAACAGCGATATCCACATCCGGGTCCGAGCCGATCAACTTGGCTTTCAGCGTACGCCCGTCCTGTAAGCCGACAGTGATTTCGTTGGCGCCATCGACTACGTGAAAGTTGGTCACCACTGTGCCGTTCGCCGCATCGATTATCACCCCTGAGCCGGCGCTCTGGGTGCGCCGCTGCTGGGTCTCGGCTCCGGGCGGTACATTGAAGAAATGGCGAAAGAAGGGGTCGTTCAACAAGGGGTTGCGCACGGTCTGCGTGCCGATGGTGGAAATATTGACGACCGCAGGACTGACCTCTTTTAACAGCGGCGCCAGGCTTGGCACTTGTCTGCCGTTGCTATCGATCGATGGCAGCGACGCCAGTGCGGGCTGCAGCAATGCCGCGCATAAAAAAATGACCGAACCTATTCTTCCAAAAGCCATGCAGACTCTCCCCTGCGTTGAATTGAAAACCATCGGCGCTTAGAGGGTAATCAATGGCAGTTTCTCCGTAAACTGGCAATTTTTTCTGCTCGCATTTTCTTCCCTGCATCTTTCGGTCCGCAATAAATAAAAAAGCCCCGCAATTGCGAGGCTTTTTTTGTACCGCAGCGATTAACCGTCGATGCTCTGATAATACTCCATCAGAATTTTCGCAACTTCCGGGCGCGAGAACTCCGGCGGAGGTGCCATGCCCTGGCCGAGCATCTGCCGCACCTTGGTACCGGACAGGTTGATGAAATCGTCGGGCGTGTGGTCCGGCGCCTCGCGCATCATGACTACGCGATTGAGCTTCTTCGAATACGCGGTGTTATCCGCAAGGAACACTTCGATCTGCAGCGCGCCCTTCGGTACTTTCTCAGCAAAGATAGTTTGCGCATCGAAGGCCCCGTAGTAGTCGCCTACGCCGGCATGATCGCGGCCGACGATAAAGTGCGTCGCGCCCATATTCTGACGGAACACGGCATGCAATACCGCCTCGCGCGGGCCTGCATATAACATATCGAAGCCGTAGCCGCTGATCATCACGGTATTTTTCGGGAAATACAGTTCGACCATTTTGCGGATACACGCATCGCGCACCGGAGCAGGAATATCGCCCTCTTTCAACTTGCCGAGCAACATGTGAATAACGATGCCATCCGCTTTCAAGCGCTCCTGCGCCATGCGGCACAATTCTTCGTGCGCCCGGTGCATCGGATTGCGCGTTTGAAACGCCACCACCGTTTCCCAACCGCGCTCGGCGATTTCATTGCGAATCTCCACCGCTGTGCGGAATGTATCGGGGAAATCGCTTTGGAAATAGCTGAAACCAAGCACTTGCAGCGAGCCGGAAATTAAATTATTCCCAAGACTGGTGAATACCGCGACGCCGGGATGCTTCGGATCGAGCGTGCCGAAAATATTCTCGGCCATGAATTCGATCTGCGCTTGAGAAACCGTCTCTATGGCATCGACATTCATGATCGCCAATACCGGATTGCCCTCGACATTCGGATCACGCAATGCAATGCGCTTAGCGCCGCTGATCGCGGCGACGTCTTTGGCCAGATTGATAATCGGCACCGGCCAGAACAAACCATTTGTTGTGTGCAGCTTTTCGGCAACACTGAGCGCATCGGCCAGGTTCATGTAACCGGGTAGCGGCGTAAAGTAACCAGCGCCCAACATTACTGCGTTGGCAGCGGCGGCAGAGTTCAATAATAACGACGGTAAACTTTCGGCTTCTTTCAGCAGCGCATGGTGTTGCGCCGTGTCGTAGACAAATAACGGTTTCAGTTCATTGGCGCCGTGCGGCTTGATCATAGCAATATTCCTCGTTTATTCGTCGCGCAACTTCGGCGCTGACTATTTGTCGTTAGCTATTTTGCTAACCACGCTTCGCGTTCTATTTACCGCGCACTATTCACCGCGAAGAAGACCGCGGCTTTCCAATAAATTCAACAGAATCTCGACCTCTTCCTGCAAGCTCATCTCATGGCTTTTCAGAACCAGTTCAGGATTATTCGGTGCTTCGTAGGGATCGCTGATACCTGTGAAGTTTTTGATCTCGCCGGCACGCGCTTTTTTGTAGAGGCCTTTCGGATCGCGTTTTTCTGCTTCCGCCAACGGCACATCGACATACACTTCGATAAAAGCCATACCCGCATCTTCGTGCAGCTTGCGAACGATATCGCGATCGGCGCGATAAGGACTAACAAAGCTCGACAACACGATTACGCCGGTATCGACAAACAATTTGGCAATCTCGCCGATGCGGCGAATATTTTCGGTGCGATCCTCGGCGGAAAAACCTAAGTTTTTGTTGATGCCGAGTCGCACATTGTCGCCGTCGAGACGGTAGGTCAAATTACCTCGCTCGAACAGTACCTGCTCCAAAGCCACGGCAACGGTACTTTTGCCACTGCCGGACAAGCCCGTGAACCATAGCGTCGCGCCCTTCTGCCCAAGCAAGCGATTGCGATCGCTGCGGCTTACCTCACCTTCGTGCCAATGCACGTTTGTTGCTTTTTGCTCTGCCATAGCTGCCTCCCGGGCGGATTTTGTCGTCACGATACGGAAAAAATATTGATAACGCAAACATCAAAAAACTATTAACTTGATTCCATAGTGCTATCATTTCTGCATGGATACTAAACGTTTACGCTATTTCGTGGCCGCCGCCGAAGAAGAAAACCTGCGACGCGCTGCGCAGCGGCTGCACATCGTGCAGCCTGCGCTCTCCAAACAAATCGCCCAACTCGAAACTGAGTTAGGCTGCGAACTGTTCG
>DATIED010000265.1:0-8917 GCA_035455965.1 Spongiibacteraceae bacterium | reverse complement strand
CGGAAACGCCGTGTGTGATAATCAAGGCCGGCACCGGATGCGCGGTAAATTGTTGCGCAGTGCGGATATAACTTCGCGACTCCGCTTCCAGCTCGTTTTTCTTGCCTGCGTCGATACCTTCTTGTCGAGCGCGCAGACAAGCGACCTTGGCCCGTATCAGCGCTCGATATACACAATAAAAATCGAGCACGGCCAGCGCTGCATAATCGCCGCTCGCTTCCAGATAGCTGTTCAAAAAGCGCCGCGCCAGATCGATCCGTCCTTTATGCCGCAAATCCATTACTACAAATGCCACCTCGCTGATGGTATCGATCCAGCGCAATGCGGGACTGAATTCAAGACAGTCGAATAAGGTGACAACGCCCTCCACCAGAGCGATATTCCCCAAATGTAGATCGCCGTGACATTCGCGTATAAAGCCATTGATCTTCCTGGCGGAAAACGTAGCGCATAGATTTTTCAGGCACTGGTCGGTCCAGGCCTGCAATTTATTCAAATTGCTGAGATCGCCCGCGGATCGCAATACCTTTCGCAGCGGTGCAAAATTGGCGAGCGCCGGCTCGGCAATCGCTGCCAGACTACCGAAATCATCTTGCGTGCTGATATTCGCGGTAAAGTGAAAGCCGGCAATTCGCTGCGCCAGCGCATCGATATGCCGCACCTCGAGCCGATCGTTCGCCAGCATACGATCAAGCCGATCGCGCTCGTTGAAACGCCGCATCTTAACCGCCCACTCGATGACTGCGCCGGCACCGTTCAACACTGGCTCGCTATACGTACCGGTGATCGGCAGGACTTCGAGATAGAGCGTCGGCGCGTAACGGCGGTTGAGTCGCAACTCTTCCTCGCAATAGAAATGGCGCAATTCAAGCGTGGAGAAATTCAAAAAACCCAAATCGACGGCTTTTTTTATTTTGTAAACGTACTCACCCGCTAAAAATATAAAGGATACGTGCGTTTCAATTTTCTCGATACGCGTAAGCGCGGCGCCAAAAACAGCGGGACTCAACAGTGCCTCAGCCAATACCGCCTGTGAAAGTAAATCAGTCATGGGAACCGCTCCGCTCGCGGTAGCGCAGATCGACCTTCATACATCGCATTGCGAGAGATCCTGCCGGCACGAGATCGGCGCGGAAAGTACCGCGCCCGTCACGGCATTCGGGCGAAACGTGGTAATGCCCTTGAGGCCGGACTGCCAGGCATGCAGATAAAGGCTCTTAAATTGCACGAATGGAAAATCGGCGGCGATATTCACCGTTTTGGAAATACCGGCGTCGACATAAGGTGCGATCGCCGCCACCATGCGCACTTGCTCGAGCGGATCGAGATGCCAGGCATCGACGAACTCGGGCGGCAACGGCTCGCTGTTAACTGTCCCGCTGTGGTAGCGGCGATACGCGTAGTCTTCGACGATATAATTTTTGCGCATGCCGTCCTCGCTACGCTTTGCGCGCTGATAGCGCCACCCGAATGCCGGTTCGATGCCATTGGAGACATTGTCGGCAAAAGCCAGCGAAATGGTGCCGGCGGGCGCGATCGAGGTGAGATGCGAATTGCGGATACCATCGCGACCGATGCGCTCGCGCAATGCGGCCGGCAACCGTGCGATAAATGCGCTCTGCAGATAACGCTCGGCATCGAAGAGCGGGAAGGCGCCCCGCTCGCGCGCCAACTGGCTCGATGTCGAGTAGGCGGTATCGCGCAATACCTCGGCGATAATCGCCGCCGTGGTGCGCGCTGCCGCGCTGTCGTAGCGCAATCCCAACATCAGCAACGCGTCGCCGAGGCCGGTGATACCCAAACCGATACGCCGCGCGGCGAGACCTCTGCGCTGCTGAGCCGGCACTGGCCACGGCGTAATATCGATCACGTTGTCCAGCATGCGCGTCGCCACGCGGATCACTTGCCTGAACGCTACATAATTAAAACTCGCACGCCGCGTAAATGCTTCGCGCACGAAAGCGGTCAGATTGAGACTGCCCAAACAACAACTGCCGTAAGGCGGCAGCGGCTGCTCGCCGCAGGGATTGGTAGCATCGATATATTCGCAGTACCACAAATTGTTTTCGCGATTGATACAGTCCAGAAATAACACACCCGGCTCGGCAACGGCATAGGTCGAGCGCATAATCTGATCCCAGATCGCGCTGGCGCGCATGCGGCCGTATACCCACAAGCCGTCGCCGCGCCGATGCGCGCCGCGCGTTATTTGCTCCGGCCCCGGTGCCGCGCGATGCACCAACTCGACATCGCGATCGGCGTGCAGCGCCTCCATGAAGCTATCGCCGACTCCCACCGACATATTGAAGTTCGCTAGATGACCGGCCTGCTGTTTTGCATTGATAAACTCGACGATATCGGGATGCTCGATATTCAGCACCGCTAATTGCGCGCCGCGGCGAGCGCCGTGCGCGGCAATGGTTTCGCAGCAGCGATCGAAAATCTCCACGTACGACAACGGTCCGCTGGCGCGCTGCTCGGTGCTTTTTACCAATGCCCCGCGCGGCCGCAATGCGCTGAAGTTATAACCGACGCCGCCGCCGCGGCGCAGCGTTTCGGCGCTCTCGCTCAATGCGACGTAAATGCCGGGCTTATCGGCATCGAATTCCGCGACGCTATCGCCGATCGGTTGCACATAGCAATTCAATAGAGTCGCCTGCAAATCGGTGCCCGCGTTGGCGTTGATACGGCCGGCGGGAATAAAACCGTTCTCCAACGCGTCCAAAAAGAGCTCGCGGTAATAATCGCGCCGGTCCACCCGCTCGCACTCCGCTAGCGCAGTCGCTACGCGTTCGCGGATCTGGTGCGCATTAACTTCGCTGCCGTGCGCATATTTTTCCAAAAGCACATCGCGGGCTATCGGTTGTGGCTCGACCTCCCACCGGTTTTGGATCGAGATCATCGAAGCCGGTGCTCCGGTGGCGGCGACGGTAAAAACGAAGACTCAACGCTCGGCGCGCGCCGCAAAAAATCGACCACGACCGCATCATCCACCTGCGTAAAATCCCGATAAAAGCCGCCGATGCTCGAAAAATAATCCGTGCTCAGCAAACACACCACTTCGTCGACTTCAGCGCGCAATTGCGCGATAGTCGCGGTCGCGGCGACCGGCACGGCGAGTACGATCTGCGCGGGGTGGCGCGCGTGCAATGCCTCCAGCGCGGCGCGCGTGGTGGCGCCGGTGGCGATGCCATCATCGACCAGTATCGCTGTGCAGCCGGCCAACGGTTGCGCCGTCGCAGCGATGCCGTAGCTGATCCGGCGCCGTTCGATTTCGGCGATTTGGCGGGCCGTTTCCGTCGCCAGATAACTGTCCGGTACGTTTAATAGAGCTATCGAGTCGCTATCGAATACCGTATGCGGCGGATCGCCATCGGCGATCGCGCCGATCGCAAACTCGGGCTGAATCGGCGCACCGATTTTTCGCACCAGCAACACTTGTAGCGGTGCTTGAAGCGTGCGTGCAATTTCGTAGGCGACCGGCACGCCGCCGCGCGCCAACGCAATCACGACCGGTTTCACCAGGTGTCGGTCGACTAATTCAGCGGCGAGTCGACGGCCGGCAGCGGCTCGGTTTTCAAAGTCTCTCACAGTATTAATCTCCGCAAAAAAACCGCAGCTGTGTAAGCGGCCGCGCGGCGCCGCCCTCCACTATCAATGGCGGACATTCGACTCTTTCAGCGCGCGGCTCAACTCGGCGGAGGTGCAATGCGTTAAATCCTTATCGATCGTGCGGCCGACAATTTTCTGCGTATTGCGATGCAGCGCATTGCGCAACGCGCCTAAAAATTCCGGCGGTGCCGCCAGCGTCAAATCGGAGTAATCGCGTTTGGCAAACTGTTCCTCGACATATTTGGCGAGTTCCGCCGCAAACGCTTTCAAGTCGTGCTCTTTGGGCAGCGTGCGCGGCTCCAGGCCGTGGCGCGTACCGCTGTGACCGGCGACCGTGCCGCCGCCCGGGTTGTCCTGAACCGCGACCGGGTGGACAAAATCCGCCAGTTCGGTCAACTCATAGTGTTTATCAGCAGCCGAAAAGAATTTTGCCCTACCGGCATCGGCAACCAGAATCAAAGATGTCATAACATGCCCTCCGCAGTTTCAAGTCCTGCAAAAATAATTTTATAGCTCGAGGTCAGACCAAGTTTGATCGCGATCAATATTGCGGGCCAAACAACGAATATATTTACAAAAGGAAATGGTATTGCGCGCTGCTATGTTCCATACAATTTTAACGGAGACTATTTATATGTCGCATAAGAGAATACTGTTTCATTCCGAGGCGCGCGAAAAAATATTGCGCGGCGCCACCGCGTTGGCGGATGCGGTACGCATTACGCTGGGACCGAAATCGAAATCGGTGCTGATGCTAACCAAATGGGGCTCGCCGTTGGTGTGCAACGACGGCGTCACTATCGCCAAGGAAATCAGCCTCGAAGATCCCGAGGAAAATCTCGGGGCTCAAATGTTAAGGCAGGCCGCCGAGAAGACCGGCGATGCGGTCGGCGATGGCACCAGTACCGCAACCATTCTGGCGCATGCGATCTTCGCCGAGGGCGTGCGCAATGTAGTGGCTGGAACCAGTGCGATCGATATTAAACGCGGCCTGGAGCGCGCGGTGAAAATTGCCATCGCCACACTGCGCGGCAATTCGAAACCGGTGAGCTCGCGCAAGGAAAAAGCACAGGTCGCGACCATTTCCGCGCACAATGATGTCGAGATCGGCGAATTAGTTGCGGCGGCAATGGACAAGGTCGGCGGCGATGGTGTCATCACGGTCGAAGAGTCGAAAACCATCGATACCGTTCTCGATGTCGTCGAGGGCATGCAGTTCGACCGTGGCTATCTATCGCCGTATTTCGTCACCGAGCCGGAAAAAATGGAGACCGTTTTCGAGGACGCCTACGTACTATTGTGCGATCGAAAAATTAACGTATTGAAAGACCTTATTCCCTTGCTCGAACAAATTGCCAAAGCGGGCCGACCGCTGTTGGTGATCGCAGAGGATGTCGAGGGCGAGGCCTTGGCGACATTGATAGTTAATCAAATTCGCGGCGTTTTACGCAGCGTTGCCGTCAAGGCGCCGGGCTTCGGCGATCGCCGTAAAGATCTGCTGGAAGATATGGCCGTGCTTACCGGGGGTATAGTCGTGTCCGAGCAGGTCGGACTGCAACTCGAAGAAATCAAGTTGGGCCAGCTCGGCCAGGCTAAGCGCGCAGTGGTTACACGCGACAACACCACGCTGATCGGCAGCGCTAAAAACAGAGCGGCTATCGACGCGCGCATTCGCCAGATCCGCGCGCAAATCGATAAAGCCGGCAGCGACTACGATCGCGAAAAATTGCAGGAGCGGCTCGCCAAATTGAGCGGCGGCATCGCTGTGATACGTGTCGGCGCGCCGTCCGAAGCGGAAATGAAAAACAAAAAGGAAGCGCTCGACGATGCCATCAGCGCCACCAAGGCAGCGGTGCAGGAAGGCATTGTCGCCGGCGGCGGCCTGGCGCTACTGCGCTGTATTAAAAATATCGCCAAAGAAGAAGCAAAATGCCACGAGGGCGAAAAAATCGGCTTTCACATTTTGCGGCATGCGTTGGCCGCGCCGGCGCGCCAAGTCGCGGAAAACTCCGAGGTCGACGGCGGCGTGGTGGTCGAGCGCATGTTAAAAAGCAAAGGCAATATCGGCTTCGATGCCGCCCTCAATCAATATACCGACTTGGTGGATGCAGGTATCGTCGACCCGACTAAAGTAGTACGAATAGCATTGGAAAATGCGGTATCGGTAGCTAGCGTTCTCTTGTTAACCGAGGCCACACTCATTGAGGTAGCTGAGCCCCCATCAAAAGCTGGTGCCGAGGCAGCGCTGCCAATTTAAATTGACAGCAACTGAATTTCTGAATGTCCACTGTTGGCGATAGCACATAACTTATCGATATCGTGTACGACGATCCATTTACCGTCGATATCGACGACGACGCGCCGCTGAAAATTACTCAGCACCCGGCTGACCGATTCCATAGCCATACCGAGATAATTCCCCATTTCAGCGCGAGTCATTGGCATCCATAGCCGCTCGGGAGCTAAGCCAAACTGTTTATTGCGCCATGCAATGCCGAGTAACATCGCGGCGACGCGCTGCTCCGCGGAAAACTTTCCGATGATTATCATCAGCTGTTGTTCCCGCGCAATTTCGCTGCCGATCATCTGAAATAGCCGGCGCTGCAACGCGGGATTATCGCAACAGAGTCTTTCGAGAAGCTTGAAGGAAATCGCATAGGCGCTGCTGGGCTCCAAAGCCACTGCCGAGCAGATATGCCTATCGGCGCTGAGACCATCGACACCGATCAAATCGCCTTGATAATAGAACCCGAGGATTTGCTCCTCCCCCCACTCGTCGACTCGATATACCTTAAAGGTACCGGCGCGCACCAGATAAACCGAATCAAATGGATCCTCTTGGCGGTAAAGATGGCCACCTTTCTGCAATTTACCGGCGTGCCGCATAATCCCCTTCAGCAGATCGAATTCCGCATCGATCAATATGAACTGCAAGCACAGCGGTATTAAGCCGCACCGGTTTCCATCAACTCTCACGCAGCAGCCATACATAGTTAATTTATCCCATATTAATTTTAAAAATATCAAAAAACCTCACATATAAATAAAATTTATAAAAAAACATAAAATTATCTAAAGACAATTTTCAATATATTTAAATTTTAATATCCATAAAATTATAATTTTTTAACATAAATTAATAAGAAAAAATAAATTAATATTATTTTAATATTACTAAATTCTTACCAATTATATTTACAGACAATAAATACATGTCGGCTAATTCCTATAAATTTCACAACCAAACTCTTGATATCGATCATTCTTGGACTGATATTTAATCGTAAACTTCTTTCCCCGGTCGCCAATCTATCCTGTGGTGACACTTTATTCACTCACCAGTGGAGCTAGCCGCCATGCAAGTCAGAGAAATAATGCATACCGACGTAAAAAGCTGTTCGCCCGACTGTGCGCTCGACGCCGTCGCGCTAACCATGTGGAACAACGACTGCGGCGCGATACCGATCGTCGATAAGCAAGGCAAGCCGATCGGCATCGTTACCGATCGGGATATCGCCATGGGCAGCGCCATTCAGCACAAGCCGCTTTGGAATATCAAATCGATTGACATCGCGCAAAACCGCTCGCTATTCATGTGCGCGCTCGACGAAGATATTTTCAAGGCCCTCGAATTAATGCAGCACAATCAGGTACGCCGCTTGCCGGTGGTGGACAATCAAGGCAAGCTGGCAGGTATCCTTTCGCTCGGCGATGTCGTCGCGAACACCGGCAATTCGCAAGGTCACCGCAAAGCCGGTATTCCCGAAACTGCCACGTTGAGCACACTAAAAGCGGTGGTCAGTCATTAAATCGCCCGGTATTTGCGCAACCACACGTTGCCGCTCCGCGCAGTATCGCAGTTGAATCCATGCCCGCGCGACAACGAATAGCATTTCGGCGCCGGCCTCTTCGCCAACCGCTATCGTGCGTCGGTCGCAATGGCGAGATAGATATCGAAGGCAGGATCAGCAACGGAGAAACTCCAATATCGAGCGCGCCAGCATCGATAGAGTAACGCGGAGCGCGCCCCCACGTTTGCCAGCCAATGCCGTCCAGTTTGATATACATCAACGATAAGCCGAATCGATCGGTCAGACTAAAAGCGATGCCGATACGACATGTGCCCACCGCAACCGCCGAGCGTTTAACGTGACAACCATTCCGTCGACCGAGCACGCCAAGCGGAGCATCAACGATAAATTATGCCGACTTCTTTCTTTATCGGCGCTTTGCGCTACGCCGGCACGCGTCGATTTCGCGTTGCTGGAAAAATATCGCGGCGGCGTTATCAGGGTGCGGCGATGGTCGGCGAGGTGCGCAGCAAAACAGCCATCATTATCGACGAATTAATCAGTTCCGGCGTCACGCTGCACCACGCGGCTCTGGTCTGCCGCGCCGCCCGCAGTGTGGGTATATGCGGCAGCGGCCGTCTGCGCGTGCTCGATTCGAGCGACCTGCTGGCTTACGCAACTCTTCGCCGGCACACGAGCTGCTGCTGAAAGGCAAGACTAAACGCGGACGCTTCTATCCGTCGCGGCGCGTAACGCGGAAAAAATTTGTTTTCGCGACCACAACATACAACGCGGATATGCTTATGCCACGCACTGTGCCAAGCGCCGATAAAACCTCTGCCGTAAATAGCTTTTATCATCTCGCGCAAATCGATTTGCGCGCTCGCCCCTGCCGGGGTCTGGCGTGCTTTGCCGCGCGCGGCGCGGCGCCGCAACAATGGCAGCAGGCGCTGGCGAGCGACCCGCCGGTGTATTGTTACGGACAATGTTTTAGCGGACCGGCCAGCGGCGCCGAATATTCGCGGCCAGCCATCGCAGCGGTGGCGCGGCATACGGTGTTGCTGAGTAATTTACTGGCCGGCGGCGTGCGCGATATTCAACAGTACCAAGAGCGCGGCGGCGGCCGCGCCTTGATGCAGACCTTAACCATAAACGCGCCGCAAAAGATCATCGCCGAGATCTCTGCGTCAGGATTGCGCGGGCGCGGCGGCGCGGGTTTTCCTACCGGGCGCAAATGGCAGTTAGTGAAAGATGCCGTCGCCCCTCAAAAATATGTGATCGCCAACGCCGACGAAGGCGATCCGGGGGCGTTCTCCGATCGTCTGCTGCTCGAAGATGATCCGTTCATGCTGATCGAAGCATTGATTATCGCCGGCCTCACCGTGGGCGCATCGCGTGGTTTTATCTATCTGCGCAAAGAATATCAGCGCGCGGCATTAATTTTACGCAGCGCCTTGCAACAGGCTTATGCCAGCGGTTGGCTCGGCAATAATATTTTCGGTTCGCCGCAGCGC
>DATIED010000264.1:0-5570 GCA_035455965.1 Spongiibacteraceae bacterium | reverse complement strand
CCACATCATTCAAGGCCTCGCCGATCAACTCGCCGGCGTCAATCAAACACTCGGCAAAAATGTCGATGCCGCAACGATTGTGGAAAAAGCCGGCAGCGTGGGCGGCCCCGAGCGCATGTTGGATGCGATGATTCGCAACGGCCCGTACGGCGACGGTTTCGATGATGATGCGGAGGGATGGTCCCTGGCAAAAATTATTGCCGCCAACCGTTGTATCGACCTCGGCCCGATGCAACCGCAATTGCCGGCAGCGTTATGTTCGCCAGATCGCCGCATCAATTTAATGCATCAAATTTTTATCGACGACCTACCCAGATTGCGCGCCGATTTCGACAAAAATGAAAGACCCGGCCCGAACGATATGTTATTGATTGGTCGCCGTCACATACGCGATATGAATACCTGGCTGCACAATTTAAATACGTACGTGCGCGGTAAAAACCGCTGCACCTTAAAAGTGAATCCGATCGATGCGCAACGCATCGGCCTAAGCGATGGCGGTATTGCCAATATCACATCGAGAGTAGGCGCAGCGCATGTGGAAGTAGAAGTCAGCGATGAAATCATGCCCGGCGTAGTGAGCTTGCCGCACGGCTTCGGCCACCGTTACCGCGAGACCGAGCAAACCATCGCCAAGGGTGTACTGCCCGGTATCAGCTGCAACGATTTGATCGACGATGAGGTGCTCGATGTCGCATCGGGTACCAGCGTAGTCAATGGCGCGGCGGTGCAGGTTTTTCCGGCGTAGTCTTGCAAATAAACTTAATAATGCATCCGTGCCAGGAGAGCGGTGAGGGGTACTATTTTCTGGGCAGGCTGTGAAATAAATTTATTTCACCGAAATGTCATCCGTGGTTACTCGGCACCGAGCACGTCGACCCTGGCGTGCCTCTAGCAACATTGCCTCCGCTGCCCTGAAAATAGTACCCCTCACCACTCTCGTCACGACCGAGTTAACTTCACCGGCATCAGGCCAACGAGATCGCAACCCCCACAACAATCTATTCGTTGGCTGTGTGCGTGACAGCGCGGTGATGGGGTGTTCTTTTCAGAACGCTGAAAGCACTCTCGTTCTGGTGCTGCAACCCCAGAGTCCGATCGCTGGCTGGAAGCCAACGTGAAAGCGGCACCGAAAATCAATTTCCCAAAGTGGTTCTGAAAAGAATACCCCGTCGGCGCGCCCACCAGAGAACCAATATCTTAAGCTATCCCTAAATTGCAAATTCGTTGGCACCGTGCGTGACAGCGCGGTGACGGGGTGTTCTTTTCAGAAAACTGAAAGCGCACGTGTTCTTGCGCTGCAACCTCAGAGCCCGATCGCTAGCTAGCAGCCAACGTGAAAGCGCCACCGAAAATTAATTTCCCAAAGTGGTTCTGAAAAGAATACCCCGTCGGCGCGCCCACCCACTGAACCTACTGAACCCGCTGAACCCAATGACATCAACAATCACAACCTACTTTCATTCCTATACAAGTCGCCCTACAATTCCGCCCCGAACGGCCGCATAGCGGCTAATAAACATTAAAATAAATTACCGACCAACACTGAGAACAACATGCTCGATACCGCAGCCAACCTGCACGTGCCGGTCGCTCGACCGTTGCGCCTGGAAAATCCCGAAAACTATGCGTGGGACCAAACCGTCGACGTCGCCGTAGTGGGACTCGGCGCGGCCGGCGCCTGCGCCGCGCTCGAGGCGGCCGAAGGCGGCGCGCAAGTGCTGGTGCTGGATCGGCTCAATGGCGGCGGCGCCTCGGCGCTATCGGGCGGCGTGATGTATGCGGGTGGCGGCTCTCGGCAGCAGCGCGAAGCCGGCGTTGAAGATTCGCCGGATAATTTATTGGAATATTTACGCGTGCAGGCCGGCGGCGTCGTAGCGGAACAAACATTGCGGCGCTTCTGCGACGACAGCATCGTCAATCTCGAATGGCTGGAGCAACATGGGGTGCGTTTCGCGAGTAAGTTTTACCGCGAAAAAAATTCATTTCCCGGCGGCGAATGGGGACTGTACTACTCCGGTAACGAGGCCTATGCGCCCTACAACGAACGCGCAACCGCAGCAGCGCGCGGCCACATAGTACAAGGCAGCGGTTATGCCACTGGCCATGCATTGATGAAACCGCTGATCGCCTCACTGCGACAACGCTTCGGGCAACGAGTGCAGATTCGCTGTCATGCCGAAGTATTTCAACTGATCGTCGATACCCAAAACAACGTCATTGGCCTGCGCTACCGGGTCGGCCCACAGAGCGGTTTCGCCCATGCGGCGCGCGCGTTTATTCATCGCTGCGCCAACGCGGTCGGCGCCGGCATTCCCAGTATCGGCAATCGCATACGTAAACTGGCGGAAGTGTTTTCGCGCTTCGATCGCGAGCAAAGCGTGCGCGTGCGCAACGGCGCCATTCTCAGCGCCGGCGGTTTTGTCTTCAATCGCGCAATGCTGCAACAGGCAACCGGCGGAAAAATTTATTCGCCGCGGCCACTCGGCGAGGAATGCAATGGCAGCGGCATTCGCCTGGGCATCAGTTTAAACGGTGCTACCGAACGCATGGAGCGGCTGACCTACTGGCGTTTCTACGCACCGCCGCACGGCCTGCTGAAAAGTATTGCGGTCGGCGGTAACGGCGTACGGCAATGCAACGAGGCCTTATATGGCGCCACCGTCGCCGATGTATTGATCGAGAAAAGCGCGGGCAAGGGCTGGCTCATTGTCGACGAAAAAATTATGCAACAGGTGCGCGGAGAATTACGCGGCTCGATGCATCGCTTTCAAAAAATCATGGGCTGGCAATATCTGCTGGCTTGTACCAGCAAGGCGAACAGCATCGAACTGCTCGCGCAGAAATTGCAGCTGCCGGCGGCACAACTACGGAAAACCATCGACGCCTATAACCAGCGCATTGCTGCACAACAAGCCGACGAATTTAATAAACCGGATGCCTATCGTCAGATTGTCGACCAGGGTCCGTTCTATGCGATCGACATAACCATAGGTGCCAAAGGCTTTCCCTGTCCGAGTTTGACGCTTGGGGGACTGCGCGTCGATGAACGCAACGGACACGTTCTGAATAACGATGGTGAACCGATCGGTGGCTTGTACGCCGCCGGCCGCAATGCAGTCGGCATCTGCTCATACACTTACATCAGCGGTCTGTCGCTCGCCGACTGCGTATTCAGTGGCCGCCGCGCGGGGCGCAATGCGGCACAACGTTAAGCCATGCTATAAATAACGATAAGCGTTGCGCGATGGCATCGCAGCGCACCGAAAAATCGACTGCGAGGTGTTATGTATGACGACGCAAACCATCGAGCCCACCGCCGACCAGTTGCGTGCATTCGCGCACGAAAATGCTGACGACGCGCCAGTAGTCATGCTGAATCTGCTGCGTTACCGCGCGCAGGCGAATTATTCGGCTCACCCGCATGAAGTGCCCTGCAGCGGTCGGGAGGCCTTCAAACGCTATTCGAAGCTATCGATCGTTTGCATCGAGGCGAGCGGCGGTAAAGTGCTATTTATAGGTAATGCGCGAGCCAGCGTGATCGGTCCGACGGACGAACAATGGGACGATATCTTTTTGGTGCAATATCCATCCCGCACGGCTTTTCTACAGATGATCGCCACGCCGGAATATCGTGCAATAAACTTTCATCGCAGTGCCGCGCTACAGGACTCGCGCCTGATTCCCGTGCACTCGAAGTTAATTAATTTATAAGATCGCGACCACTGCAGCCGTCTCAAGCCCGCAGTGCCAGCCGCGCCAGTAGATCGGCGTACTGCCCTGCATCCAACGGTCGGCTGAAAACATAACCCTGCCCCTCCGCGCAATTGCGCTTTTTCAGAAAAGCCAATTGCGACTGTTGCTCCACGCCTTCGGCGATCACCCGTTGATTGAGGCTGGCCCCCATCGCAATGACGGCGCTGACGATACCATCGCCGCTGGGAGAACCGATATCGCGCACAAACGATTTATCGATTTTTAGTACATCGATGGGAAACCGCTTCAAATAACCCAGGCTGGAATAGCCAGTGCCGAAGTCATCGACGCTCAACTGTACGCCCATATCTTTTAGCTCGTACAAAGTGCTTGAACTGGATGCCACATTGCGCATCAGCGCGCTTTCGGTAATTTCCAATTCGAGTCGCTGCGGCTCTAAACCGGTTTCCTCAAGAATAGTACGCACGCCATGAACAAAATCTTTGCAACGAAACTCCAGGGCGGAAACGTTGACTGCGATCGAGCCGGATCGCAGGCCGACCTCATCCCAGCTTTTCATTTGCAGGCAGGCTTCGCGCAAAACCCAACGGCCGATCGGCAGGATCATGCCGCAATCCTCGGCAATAGATATAAATCGCACAGGCAGTACCAATCCCCATTCCGTATGCACCCAGCGCAGCAGGGCTTCCGCTCCGGTGATGACGCCGCTCTGCAGATTAACTTTGGGTTGATAATGCAAAACAAACTCGCTGCGCTCCAGCGCCGACCGCAACTGCATTTCGATCGCCTGCCGCTCTACCGCACGCACATTCATGTCGCTCTTGAAAAACTGATAATTATTGCGCCCTTTTTCTTTAGCCTGGTACATCGCCGTATCCGCATTTTTTATCAAAGTTTCCGCGTCCTGGCCGTCCTCCGGATAAATGCTGATACCGATGCTGGTAGTCACATGCAATTCGTACTGATCGATGCGATGCGCGGTGGCTAAGGTGGCAATTATTTTTTCGGCGGTCAGCGCCACGTCTTCGGCGTGGCGATCCTCCGCCATCAGTATGACGAATTCGTCGCCGCCCTGCCGGCTGACCGTATCGGATCCGCGCACGCAGGCGCTCAAGCGCCGGGCGACGGAGCGCAAGAGCCGATCGCCGGTGAGATGCCCCAGCGAATCGTTGACGTGTTTAAAATTATCCAAATCCAAAAACAGAATTGCGAGACTGGTGCCGCGCCGTTCGGCGTGTCGAATGGCTTGCGCAATGCGATCGCTCAGCAGGATACGATTCGGCAGGTTAGTCAGAAAATCATAGTGCGCCAGATGCGCCATTTTCAGGGAGAGCTCCTGCACGGCTGAAATATCGTGAAACACCATCACCGCACCAGCGATTTTCCCGCTCGAGTCATGAATAGGCGCGGTGGAATCTTCTATAGCGATTTCGCAGCCGTCTTTGCGTACCATGACACCGCCTTCCAACGCTATCGGCCTATCCTGCTGTAGCGCTATCTTGATCGGATGGCGCTCCGATTGGCGCGTCGTACTGTTAATAATACGCATGACTTCATCGATAGCATGGCCGCGCGCAGCTTGCCTCGACCAACCGGTCATGCGTTCGGCCGCATCGTTGAGATAATCGATGCGCCCGCAAATATCGGTGCCGATGACCGCGTCGCCAATCGAGTTAAGAGTAATTTCGGCGCGGGTTTTTTCAATAAAAGCCGAATCGCCATTTTTTTTGGGCAGCAACACACTCCGCAAAGATTGCAATACCAGCTCGGGAGCAAACGTCCCCTTTGATAAATAGCCGCGCGAGCCATGCTGCATCGATTGCACGACCAAGGCTTCGTCGCTGGGATCATGG
>DATIED010000263.1:0-3097 GCA_035455965.1 Spongiibacteraceae bacterium | reverse complement strand
TTGCCGGAGCTGTCGATGAAATAGCTGTTGGCGGTGTCGAGACTGAAGTTGGCTTTGGCGGCGTCGGCGCCGTACACGTCGTAGTACTCAAGATTGACGCTAAGATCCTGTAGCGAGCCTTGTTTGGGATCGCGCGGCGAGCTCGCGGTAAAGCCGGAAGGATTGTAAATATACACGTAGTACGTGCCGGTGCCGTTGCTGTTTTGTTGCAGTTTGTAATCCATTTTCACGAACGGATTGCGCGATACGGGAAAGAACATCGGTTTTAGCACGCCGAAATCGCTGTCGGTTTGATAGTTAATCACGTAATAGGCGCCGCCGAGGGTCGTCGTGGAAGTGCTGCTCGGACGCACCACGAAGTGCGTATCGTTATTATCGTAGGCGCCGAATTGCGCGGTGGCATTGGTGTTCGACGGCGCGCCGGCGAGAATCTCGAGCGGAATGCTGGCCAGGTTGCCTTCCTGCGTAAACAGTTGCCCCTGATCGTCGACCACGGCGGTGTAATTGTCGGCAGTGATATGCAGGGTGGCGGATCCGAGTGCTAAGGGCAGCGGCACGCTGTTGGCGTTGGTGAGCCCCGCGGCGATAAACCAGCCACCGTCGTAGGCCTGTAGTTTGACGCCATCGTCGCCGCTGAGCGCGGTGTAATTGGTGGCGCTCAGATAGTCGGGATAAGCCTGAAAGATGGTGCCGAGTTTCAAGGTATACGTGTGCGCGGCGGAGTCGGTGATGGTGATCTGCAGGTTCTTGGGTTTCTCGCCATGCCAGTTGCGATTGATGCCGCCGAGGCCGAGCACGACGGTGTCGCCGGCGCGCGCATAACTGGGGATCGAAGCGATCTGCACGCAGCCGGATAAACAGACGATCGCCAGTGCGATCGCGGTCAGTACTAATCGATTGAAGGTAAGTCGGTTCAGAGTAAGTCGGTTCAGGTTTTTCATCGTTCTTCTCCGCACTGCAAAGTGCTGTGCACATTCAATACATTCATTACGGTCAGTCTTTCATTACGGTCAGTCTGGGTCGGCTCAATTGCCGATCAGTAATTTTTCCAGCAACAACGCATCCGAGACGGTGAGCTGACCATCGCCGGCGGCGGGATATAAATCGCCGCGCGTGATTTGGGTGGTGGTCAGGGTTTTGCTGCCGTTCAAATACTGGCGCAACAACAACAGATCGGCGACGTTGACTTTACCGTCGCCGTTGATATCGCCGTTGCGGAAGGAGGCGCCGAAACCGTATACCTGAATTTCAGCCAGACCGACGTTTTCAGTCGAGGCGGATACCGCGGTCGCGGTAAATCGCATCGATGTCACGGTGCGGCGCGTAAAGCCAATCTCCAGCGCGCCGCCGTCGTTGTGTAGCGGCGGAACGTTCACGCTGGAGCCATCGCTGAAAGTCAGCACACCGCCAAGAATGAAATCGCTGCTATTGGGCCGATCGAATAACACGACATGATTGATATCGACGGGAACCGGCCACTGCAGTTCCAGCCAGGCACCGACACCTTCGCCGATCGCTGCCCACTCCTTGGTGAAGTCGCCGGGATAGCCGTCCGCTACGCCGTCGATTGCGCTCTGTGCCAGCTGACCGTCGGCACCGTTCTCCGAGGATGCATGCGCTGTGGCATACGGCGCAATATTTTCTACGCTCTCGCCAGCGGCGTGGGTATTGACCCACACTAAATCGGGAAGACTATTCTTGGTGCCGTTATTCACGACCAGTTCGAAACCGAGTGCCGTGTCATTGAGTAAATCGGCAGGCGCTTGAAAACTGGGGGTGGCGGTGTTTGCTCCGGTAACGGTCACCGGTGGGCCATCGGTCTGACGCCAACTGTAAGTGAGCGCGCCGCTATTGGGATCGCTGCTGGCGAGACCATTCAATTGTGCCGATGCACCGGCCGCAGCCGATTGATTGACGCCGGCCTCCGCTTGCGGCGGCAGCGTCGTGCCGCTCAGACTTTCGAGCCAGAACACTTCATCCGCATGGATGAAACGGCCGAGAAATGAATTGGCGCCACCTTGACTGATGTGGGCGTCGATTGAGAGATACTTGGGATTGACCGAAAAGCTGGTGGTCTGCATCGCCACCGGTACATCGATGCTTTGGCGCGCGCTCCAATTTTCTTCAGAGGCCATATTCGGCGGCTCGCTGAGATAGGCGGTGGGATCGATGAGGTTTGGCCAGGCCGGGTTTTCGCCGATGTAATCGGCCCAGACCAGCGCTTTATGCAGGCTCGGATCGTAACCGGCGTGCGCGGCGACCGCGCCGTCAATGGCATTCTTCACCAGTTCAAATGTGATGCTGTGATCCGGGTGTCTGTCGTATTCCGCGGTGGTGATGATGTGATCCGGTAAATAGGTTTCGATAATACTTTGCAGATCGGCGACGACATTGGCGCGGTTGTACAGCGCGGGCACGCCGAATTGGTAGGTGTGGTAATCCGCATGTCCAAGACCGTGGTCGCCGTAAGTGGTAGAGCGATTGTTCGGCCCCCAATAAGCATCGGTAGCATTGGGATAGCCATTGGCCATCGTGGTGAGACCGCCATCGGGATAGCCGAGAAAAATCAAATCGTCTTCGCTGGTGCCAAGATACAGCTGCGCGTTCACCGCTTCGCCCTCGCGCAACAGACCGCTGGTTTCGCCGTTGAAATCGCCGTTGGTCACGAACACGACTTTGACCTGATCGCCGCGCGCTTTGGCGTTGGCGATAACGCCGGCGGCGATCAGCAGATCGTCATCGGGATGCGGCGCTACAACCAACAGGCCGGCTGCCGATGACAGCGAAGCGTGCAATGCCAGCAAGCATCCCAGCGTTACCGGCGCGAGCACTGTTAACGAATGATGGCGCATAATAAAAATCCTGCGGTAAAAAATAAACGAATCATGGTCGTTGCCTGGGCCTTAATCATAATTCACTGGAGTGGCGCATTTCGGCCTGCATGCCGGTGACTTTATTGCCGGAGCTGTCGATGAAATAGCTGTTGGCGGTGTCGAGACTGAAGTTGGCTTTGGCGGCGTCGGCGCCGTACACGTCGTAGTACTCAAGATTGACGCTAAGATCCTGTAGCGAGCCTTGTTTGGGATCGCGCGGCGAG
>DATIED010000262.1:0-2632 GCA_035455965.1 Spongiibacteraceae bacterium | reverse complement strand
AGCGGAAGCCCCGCTCAAGGCCGCCGCCGTGGATCTGCGCCTCGATGCGCACGCGCGGCTTGCGCCGGGCGTAAAGCGCGCCGATGCCTTTCGGGCCGTACATCTTGTGCGCCGTCATCGTCAGCAAGTCGGCCTTGAAGCTCTGCATGTCGATGTCGACGCGGCCCGCACCCTGCACGGCGTCGCAGTGGTAGATGATGCCCTTGGCGCGGCAGATCTCGGCGATCTCCCACACCGGCTGGATGACGCCGATCTCGTTGTTCACCATCATGATCGAGACGAGGATGGTGTCGGGCCGGATCGCCGCCTTGAATTTCTCCAGGCTGACGATGCCGTTCTCCTCGACCTCCAGGTAGGTCGCTTCGAAGCCCTGGCGCTCGAGCTCGCGCACCGTGTCGAGCACGGCCTTGTGCTCGGTCTTCTGCGTGATGATGTGCTTGCCCTTGGTCTTGTAGAAGTTCGCGGCGCCCTTGATCGCGAGGTTGTTGCCCTCGGTGGCGCCGGAGGTCCAGATGATCTCCTTCGGGTCGGCGTTGATGAGCGCCGCCACGTGGCCGCGCGCCGCCTCCACCGCTTCCTCGGCCTTCCAGCCGAACGCGTGCGAGCGGCTCGCCGGGTTGCCGAAGAATTCCGTGAGGTACGGGATCATCTTCTCGGCCACCCGCGGGTCGACCGGCGTGGTCGCCGCGTAATCGAGGTAGATCGGTGCCTTCATACGGTTTTACGACAACTCATGATGGAAAATATAACGCGAGCCTTATGCGATGACTCTCACTCGATCGTCTCGCAGGGAATAGAGGCACGGCCGATTTCGTGCTCGCGGCGACGCTGGCGCGCCGAAACGGCTTGTATTTCGCGGCGGGCGACTAGATTAGCCAGGCTGATGCCGGCTAAAAAGCGGTGAATCTGCTCGCTGAGATCGCACCATAAATAATGTGTCAGGCAGGTATTGCCGTCCTGACAATCGGCCATCCCGCCACAATCGGTAGCATCGACGCTCTCGTTCACGGCATCGATAATCTCGACGACGTAGATGTCGGCGCCAGGCCGGCTCAACAAATAACCGCCGCCCGGACCACGCACGCTGGTCACCAGATTATTGCGCCGTAATTTGGCGAACAACTGCTCTAAATAAGAGAGAGAGATAGCCTGGCGCTGCGAAATATCGGCGAGGCTGATGGGACCGCCCTCTGCGTTCAACGCTAAATCCAACATCGCCGTAACGGCATACCTGCCCTTTGTGGTTAATCGCATCTACTGTGCCCATAACAATCCGATTGGAGCCGCAGTATGCGAAAGCCGAGTATTTGAGTCAACTATTGGTACACAGACCTTACCGAGGGGTGCACGCGCATTATCGGGCTGCAGACGGCGCACCAGTAATCAGCAATTACCGTAATCCACAACTACTGTTCGCCGTCACCTTGCCCGCCCTTGGCGCGCCGCACCCAATACTGCGCAGAGCTCAGAATACCGCGAAAAATATTGATCTCCATCGCATCGAGCCGGGTGCGCTGGAACAAACGCCGCAGTCGCGCCGAGGTTTGCTTCGGCGCATCGGGCTTCAGGAATCCCATCTCGGTCAAGGCCTCGTCAAGATGAGTAAAAAATCGCTCGATATCGTCGTTGTTGGCATAGGCGAAATCCCAGCCTTCCATTGCATCGGCGGTTAGCTCGGGCTCGACATGCGCCATGCGTAGCTCGTAGGCCAGCACCTGCACCGCCATCGCAATATTTAACGAGCTGTATTCCGGATTAGTCGGGATATGAATGTGCAACTGACATTTTTGCAGCTCTTCGTTGGTCAGCCCGCGATCCTCGCGCCCAAACACGAGCGCGATCGGCTGCCGCGCAGCTTCTCGATAGGCCTGCGCGCAGGCACGGCGCGGATCGAGCAGCGGCCACGGAATAGTCCGCTCGCGCGCGCTGGTGCCAATCACGAGACTGCAACCGGCGACCGCCGTCTCGAAACTATCGACCACGATCGCACCATCCAACACGTCCGCCGCATTCGCCGCGCGCCAGGTCGCTTCGTCGGACGGGTAGCGCTGCGGCGCTACCAGGTACAAATGGCGCAGCCCCATATTTTTCATCGCGCGGGCGGTCGCGCCGATATTGCCCGGATGCGAGGTATTGACCAACACGATGCGCACATTATCGAGCGGATTCGAAGCAGCGAGCGCGGTAGCGGTATTTGGAGTATCTGCAGGATCGAGAGGATTCACGATGAGTACACGCGGATTTTTTTCGGGCCGCCATTCTAACAGCTTGTGATGGTATACTTTCGCGCCATTTTGCCAGCGCAGCATAGCTGCCCTTTTTACAGCGCCCAACACCCGCGCCTATAGGTCCCCCTCGCCATGCAACCGATGCTCACCATCGCTCTGAAAGCCGCCCGCAAAGCCGGCGAAATCATCGCTCGCTCCGTCGAGCGGCTCGATACCGTGCGCATCGACGAAAAATCGGCAAATAATTTCGTCACCGAGATCGATCGCGCCGCAGAAAAAGAAATTCTCTACCATCTGAAAAAAGCTTACCCCGACCACGCCTTTCTCGGCGAAGAGACCGGCCATAGCGGCGCCGAAAATGCCGAGTATCGCTGGATCATCGATCCACTCGACGGCACCACCAA
>DATIED010000261.1:0-9680 GCA_035455965.1 Spongiibacteraceae bacterium | reverse complement strand
GGTCGATTTTTCAGAAAGTGCTACTTTCTGAAAAACCGAGAAGTCAGCGCGAAGCGATGACCCGCTGCACGGAGGCGCTCCCGGCGAGGGTCGCCTTTTTTGGTTACTTTTTTGGCGAAGCAAAAAAGTCACTCGCCTTCAGGCGAAACCTGCACTTGCCCGCCGCAGGCGATCAAAGATATTAAAAAGTTTATCAATAAAAATGCTAAAGCCGATTTAGCGGCCAAACATCGGGTACAACAATTGCGACCGCGCGCAACTCGATCGATTTTCTAACCAGCTTATCCATTGCAATGGTTGCGTGAGCTTTCCACTCGTTGGGTGTCGAGCAGAGTCTCTCGGGGTCAGCCTGGGCTTCGGCGATTAATGCGTCCATCGTGGCGATGGCTTGCCGCAATGGTGCAGTTGTGTCCGTTGGTAGTGGATCGATATGCGGCGTGGTACAGCTTTTTAAGGCATTGGCATCTCCGACGGCCAACGCATCGAGTGCTGCTTGCAGACTTAGATAGCGTTGTTCGGCAGCCGCTTCGCCCGGTAGAATAAATGCGCCGTGTGGCGTGCCGAGTGTATTGAAAATATAGGCGCGCTTTGAGTCCATGGCCGATGTGAAGTACCACTGTTGCGCGTCGTCGTGCAGGAATGTCCAGATATCGTTGAGTTTGGTTGCTGCATCGCGCTGTAGAAAATCGTCTGTAGGTAACGCGTAGCGTAATTGATGGCGGCGGCGATCGACGGTGCGTTGATCCATCAGCGTCAATGGTCGTGTAATCTGCTGCAGCGGTATCCAGAGATTGACGAGGAACACCGGCGAATGTCGATTGGCGCCATCGGGCGCTTCGTGGCGGAATAGCCAGGGTCCCACGCCGCGCATGATTTGCCGGATCGGCGTGCCGCGCACATCCTGATCACTATGCACGGCCTGCGATGCACCGTGGCCGTTCATTTCAGTCATTTTTTCGTCGGCATTAATTTTTAAGCCGTTGGGTCCGGCTTTACGCAGAATCAATCCTTCCGGGGCAATAAACAACAGACGTAGACGCTTGCCGTTGCTCAATCGAAAAGACTGGCCGAGCAGTGCGCTGCGAATATCTGCGGCATCGTCATCGGCGATAAAACTGGCCCGCCGCACGCGCTCTAACACGGTTTGCAGATCGGCGAGATGTGCCAGCTCGATGGTATCGAAGCCGATCGTAGCGAGATCCAGCGGTGTGGCATTGAGCGCCGCACAGTCGCGGATGCGACAGGCGTGTGAGGCGAAGTGTGTCGGATCGTCCTCGTAGGGCGGCACCGCCGCGCGCAACATGCCGGGGTGCTTGGTATCTGGCGACACATCGGTCGGTTTCGTGAAGGATAGAGTGCCTTGCACTTCCGTCACGATGTTCTCGGCATCAGTTATTCGCGAGTTCATGTCGCCTCCCGATCTGCACTTAATTTTTATAATGTTAACCGTGTTGCCGACTCTAAACCTCGCGCACCGATAAGTCACCCATCCGTTGTTATAGGGCGCCCTGCTCGATCTCTTCCAAATAAATAAAGTTGGGGGCTTTTACGCCGGCTTTGGCGCGTATCTCTACCAGCTCGGGCGATTCAAAAAAACGCCGCGCTTTTGATAGTAAGGTCCAGCGAGAGAAGTGCACGACCGTGTGATCATCGGTATCGTATTTGAGGAGTTGGTAGCTGATCTCCCCCGCCGCTTTGCGGATTTGCGCGGCGTTATCGAAGATGGTTTTCCATTTTTGGTAGTCTTCGACTTCGTGGATTATTAGAACATGCGGCATATATGATCCCTGTTTTTCCATTCATCGGCGAGCCGATTTAATGCAGGTTTCGCCTGCTGGCGCGCTACTGTGAGTCGTCGTAAACGCCTCGCCCGTTCGCGCGCTCAAATTCACAAGCGAATTTGTCTTGCTTCGCCAAGTAAAAGTAACCAAAAAGAACGCGACCCTCGCCGGGATTGCTCAAAATCGACAATGGCTGCGATAAATCCGTTTCCGATATTTCCAACAGGCGGCCCGCAGCACCGTTGTGTTGCTGATCCCAATTTGCTGCATTCGGGCCGCCTATTTTGAAACTCGATTAATTCGATCGAGCCTG
This sequence comes from Spongiibacteraceae bacterium, assembly GCA_035455965.1. Lineage (GTDB taxonomy): Bacteria > Pseudomonadota > Gammaproteobacteria > Pseudomonadales > CAMLJR01 > CAMLJR01. The sequence continues at coordinate 7,586 of DATIED010000261.1, read as the reverse complement.
ATCTCATCTATCCCAATAATTATTCTGCCCCAATAGCCGTATTAATGCAGTCAACTTTAGCGGAATCTAGTTCTTGAAATTTCCCAGACGGCAGTGCGACTTTGAATGCCCAGTCGGCAGCTTTTATATATTCGGGCGCCTCTGAATCGTGAGGTGGCACTAGAGCTACGACAGTATCGTCAGATTCTCCACTGTACCGGCAGCTAGCGTACTGAATAAATCTTCCCGCCATATTGGATGGCAGGGCTATTTCGTCGAGTATCTCCCAGGTTGGGTTGCCATCCGGGCCGTCGCCCAGGGATTTTTTCGACACAAAGGCAATTGGGATCAAATTCTTTTCTACCACATTCACCGCAAACGAGCACAGCTCATAGCTTGCACCTCCTATGCAAGCTCCTTGCTGATCATTTACTTCAGCGGCAGCGGCAGCGGGTGTGGGAGGGCTTTCAACTTTTTGTTGCGCAGCACATCCGCAAAGCAATAAAGCAGTAGCGATAAAATACTTGCGCATATGAAACCCACCGCTAAAACAGAGTTGGCACAGTATAGCGCGAGGCAAACCCGCAGTTTGTAATTGTTATACATCAGCTTGCTCCGAAATCACTTGCGCAATAGCAGCGAGATTCGGCCTTCCGGAAACAGCGGTGCAATGCCCTTCGGTTATAGCGCCCTACGCTAATGTGCCGTAGGTCGGGTTTTAGTCCGACTTTTGTTTTGGCAGGGTGCGGTGTCGGACTGAAGTCCGACCTACAACTGCAATGTCAAAATCGCCCTCTCCACTAACTCTTCTCTCGCAGAGAGGTATTTATTCCGAGTGCAATTGATTAGCCAGAGCTGTAGGGTGAATTGTTAATCTGCATGCGATTCGGCGCAACCGAATGGTGGGTCGAATGACCCACCCTACAGCTTTACTGTTCTCAAAGGGGGCAGTTTTTTGATCTTTATGCAGTCGCACTGCGACTGCGGTCTGCCTCTGTTGTGGCGGACGATTTTGAAGCAAGTGCTACTTGCGAAAAATCGTGTAGTCGGAGCGAAACGACGACCCGCTGCACGGAGGCGCTCCCGGCGAGGGTCGCCTTCTTTAGGTCACCTTTCTTGGCGGTGCAAGAAAGGTGACGCCCGCGGCAGGCGTTCAGCGCCGGCAGGCGAATTTGAAATTAAAATAAAATAGAAGCTGTGAAAGGATTTCAGAAATAAATTGATTTTAAAGCGAGAATCTTCACTCTCCCCTTTTTTCCTTTCAAGGAAAAAGGAGTGACGGGATTCAATGAGGTATTTTAAAAAGAAAAGAATTCATTAAGGCAGGATAACCGCACTTCCCTGTGCGCTTATTTGTAGCGGTTACTGCTGTAGCAATTAAAGCTTATTCACGCCATTGCGTTTGCGTTCGATTTCCGTCAGATATTTTTTACGGATTCGCACGCTTAGCGGTGTTACTTCAACCAGCTCGTCGTCGTCGATGAACTCCAGCGCTTGCTCCAGCGTGTGACGTACCGCAGGTGTCAGCACGATGTTCTCGTCGGTGCCGGACGCGCGCATGTTGGTGAGTTTTTTGCCTTTGGTTGGGTTCACCGCCATATCGTTGCCGCGCGCATTCAGACCGATGACCTGGCCTTCGTACACTTCGACGTTGGGGCCGATAAACATGCGGCCGCGCTCCTGCAACGTGAACAGCGAGAAACCCAGTGCCTTACCCTCGACCATCGAAATCATCACACCGTTTTGGCGCTGTGCGACTTCACCCATTTTTACCGGGCCGTAATGATCGAATACGCTGGTCATGATGCCGCCGCCCTGCGTCATGGTCAGGAACTGCGAACGGAAACCGATGATGCCGCGCGATGGCACGATGAACTCGAGCCGCACGCGGCCTTTGCCATCGGGCATCATGTTGGAGAGGTCAGCCTTGCGGCGGCCGAGTTCTTCCATCACCGAGCCTTGGTGTTGTTCTTCGCAGTCGATAACGACTTGCTCGTACGGTTCCTGCACTTCGCCGTCGACAATCTTCTGCACAACTTCAGCGCGCGAAACGCCCATCTCGAAACCTTCGCGGCGCATATTTTCGATCAGTACAGATAAGTGCAATTCGCCGCGACCGAAAACGCGGAATTTATCGGGGGTGTCGCCCTGCTCCACACGCAATGCAACGTTGGCGATCAATTCGCGCTCGAGACGCTCTTTGATATTGCGCGAGGTAACGTATTTGCCTTCCTTGCCTGCGAACGGCGAATCGTTCACCTGGAAGGTCATACTCACGGTCGGTTCATCGACGGTTAATGGCGGCAGCGCTTCGGGATTTTGCGGGTCGCAAATCGTGTCGGAAATTTTCAGACCGTCGATGCCGGTGATACAAATAATGTCGCCGGCCTCGGCCAGTTCGACATCGTTGCGCTCGAGACCGAGATAGCCCATTACCTGCAGTACGCGGCCATTGCGCGTTTTGCCGTCGGCGCCCACCACTGTGACCGCCGTATTTGGCTTGATCGAGCCGCGGGTAACGCGGCCCACGCCGATAACACCGACATAGCTGGAATAATCGAGTGCCGAGATTTGCATCTGGAATGGGCCATCGACATTCACTTTTGGCGAGGGCACTTTATCGACGATCGCCTGGTACAGCGGCGTCAGGTCTTCGGCCATGGAGGCGTAATCGTCGCCGGCTTTGCCGAGCAGCGCCGAGGCGAAAATGATCGGAAAGTCGAGTTGTTCGTCGGAGGCACCGAGGCGATCGAATAAATCGAAGACCTGATCGACCACCCAGTCCGGGCGCGCGCCGTCGCGATCGACTTTATTGATGACGACGATCGGATTAAGACCGTTTTCAAAGGCTTTTTGAGTAACGAAGCGGGTCTGCGGCATCGGGCCGTCGACCGCGTCTACTAATAGCAGTACCGAATCGACCATCGACAATACGCGCTCGACCTCGCCGCCGAAGTCAGCGTGGCCGGGGGTATCGACGATGTTGATACGGTAGCCGTTCCAGGTGATGGCGGTGTTTTTCGCCAGGATGGTGATGCCGCGCTCGCGCTCCTGATCGTTGGAGTCCATGATGCGCTCGGTGCCGACATCGCGCCGGTTAAGGGTGCCGGACTGCTGCAGCAGCTTGTCGACCAGGGTAGTTTTGCCATGGTCAACGTGGGCGATGATGGCGATATTGCGGAGTTTCTCGATCACAACACAAACCTCTTGGGGGAGGCGCGACTGCTGGTGACTCTCGTAAAGGACCAGGGGCGGCGCGCAAAATTAGCGGCGCATCTTGTGGCGCCACGAAAAAAAAGCCGCGCATTATACCTCAGCGCGCGTGAAGTTGATGCTAGGTACTTTTACCCAATCCAATTGCTTGCCCGGCTTCGATTGAGGTCAGGCCCTATAGGAGCTGACCCCTCCCCTGGCATTGGCGCAGTTTCTGCTTTTAAAACCGCGCCGACTACCGGAAACTACCGCGCTTTGGTGCGGGGCCGCTTCGGTATATCGATCAGGTCGCCGCATCTCTTACTAAAAACGGGAAGATAACAATATGAATAGCCTGTGGGCTCGTAAATCGGTGGAAGTGTTGCACGCCGAAGTCGCCGATTCGGAGCATGGTTTAAAGCGTTCGTTGACGGCCTGGAACCTGATCGCGCTCGGCATTGGCTGCATTATCGGCGCCGGTATCTTTGTGTTGAGCGGTCACGCGGCGGCCGAGCATTCGGGGCCGGCGGTGGTGTTATCGTTCATGGCGGCTGCGGGTGTGTGCGTGTTCGCCGGTCTTTGTTACGCTGAAATGGCGGCCGCTGTGCCGGTGGCGGGTTCGGCATACACCTATGCCTACGCGACGATGGGGCAGTTAATCGCCTGGATCATCGGTTGGGATTTGGTGCTGGAATACGCGGTCGCGGCGGTATCGGTGGCGATCGGCTGGTCCGGTTACGTCGTCAGCTTTTTGAAAAACTTCGGCATCATCGTGCCGACAATCTGGTCGCAGGCGCCGCTCAGCTTCGATCCGATCACCAGCACCTGGACCGCGACCGGCGCGCTTTTGAATATACCGGCGATGATTGTCGTGCTCTTTACGTCGATTTTGTTGGCACTCGGTACGCGCGAATCGGCGAACTTCAATAATGTGATCGTGGTGGTCAAGTTGCTGGTGGTGGTGGCGTTTATCGTGCTGGGTATCGGCTCGGTCGATCATCATAACTGGGTGACCGTCGGCAACCCGCTCGGCAACTTTGTCCCCCCCACCGACGGTAACGGCAATTTCGGCTGGCCTGGCGTTTTGCGCGGCGCGGGCGTGGTGTTTTTTGCGTATATCGGTTTCGATGCGGTGTCGTGCGCCGCGCAGGAGGCAAAAAATCCGCAGCGCGATGTGCCGCTCGGCATCATTGGCTCGCTGTTGATTTGCACCGGCTTATATGCGGCGGTCGCTTATGTGTTGACCGGCATCGTGCCCTACGATCGCCTCAATGTACCCGATCCGATTGCCGTTGGTATCGATACGCTCGGCCTGGTCTGGTTCTCGCCGATCGTGAAGTTCGGAGCCATTGCCGGCCTCACCACGGTGGTAATGGTATTGCTGCTCGGGCAGGCGCGAATTTTTTATTCGATGTCGCGCGATGGTTTGCTGCCGCGCATTTTTTCCGATGTACATCCGCGCTTTCGCACGCCGTTCATCACGACACTGCTCACCGGCGCCATCGTTGCGGTATTAGCAGGATTATTTCCAATCGGCCTGGTGGGCGAGCTGGTCAGTATCGGCACGCTGGCGGCATTTGTAATTGTCTGTGTCGGTGTGTTGGTGTTACGCAAAGTACGGCCAGAATTGCAGCGACCTTTTCGCGCGCCGGCGATCGCATTTGTAGCGCCGGCCGGTGCGCTCTCCGCGTTGGCGTTGATGGCGGCATTGCCCGGCGATACCTGGCTGCGCTTGCTGATATGGATGCTCGCCGGCCTGGCGATTTATTTTTTCTACGGTCGCCGTCACGCTCTTCCTGTATAGAGAGTACACAAGCTGGCGTCGCAATTTTCTGTAATCGAGATGAGCACACTTTTTTCCATGAATAAACTGTTCAGCAAACCGCTGCATGCTGCGGTTTTGATCACGTTATTGTTAGCTGGAGCGTTGTATTGGTATTCAGGCCAGCAACAGCAGCGTTACGATGCGCAGGCGAGCGCTTATCTGCGCAGCGCCTTGGCCGATATCGGCAGTTGGCAGGCGGCGGCGTTGCAGCGTCAGCTCGCGGCCGAGGCATTGGCGGCGATCGATGAAACGCAACTCGATGCATTGCTGCAGCGCTATCGACCGCTCGGTGCTTTTGTCGATTTAGAAAATCTGCAATTTGGTCGACTTGCCGCAGCGCTGTCGTTATTCGGCCGCAATATCTTGCTTAGTTATAGCGGACAGGTCCACTTTCAAAATGGCAGCGCTCATCTCACGGCCACGCTGGTGCTGCGCGACGGGAGTTTCAGGTTGTACAACATCAACTTCGGCGATCCCGAGTTGCGACCATAGTCGTGATGCGAGCAGCTTAAAAGTATTGCCAACGTCGCAGTTTTTTGTCTTACTTAGCCGGCCGTTATAGAAGCAATGGTGCGCGCTGCCGTTTAGTCCAGTGCCGCAATCGAGAACAACAATATTATCGGGAGTGCTGCTATGAGTCTGTTTACGGAATTCAAAGAGTTTGCGGTAAAAGGCAACGTCATCGACATGGCCGTGGGCGTTATCGTCGGTGCGGCATTCGGCAAGATAGTCTCATCGTTAGTGGGCGACGTGATCATGCCGCCGATTGGTGTCCTGCTGGGCGGTGTCGATTTCAGCAGCCTGGCGTTAACCATTCATGAGGCGGCGGATGGCAAGCCGGCCGTGCTGATTAACTATGGCAAGTTCATTCAAACCGCGGTCGACTTCACCATCATCGCATTCGTCATCTTTCTGGCGATTAAAGGCATCAATAAGATTAAGCGGCCCGATGAGAAAATAGTGCCGCCTACTAAAGACCAGGAGCTGTTGATCGAGATTCGCGATCTGTTGAAAGAGCGCCGCTAAAGCAAGTAATACAGGCATTGGCAATGCCCGATGCCTGATGCCTGATAGTGCGCTCGATATTACCATCCGTTCATCGCGCGATTGAAAACATAGTATTGCTATGTAAAATCGCTTGATTGTACTATAGGTGCTAATTTAAACGCGCCAGTGTAGATATAGTCATGCCGCAAACGAAATCAGGCCAGCCTAAATCCGCCCCTGCCCGCTCCGCTCGAGCCGATGCCGTGCCGCTTAAAACCAGGCAGACGAAGCCAGCGCAATCCAAAGCCGACCAATCGCAATCGAATCAACTGAAATCCAATCCACTGAAACCTGGCCAGCTTAAGCCTAGTCAACAACAGCGCGCCGACGCGACCATCGATCTGTTAGTGCAAAGTGCTACGCGGTTGTTCGGCGAGCGCGGCTACGCAAATACCACGCTGGAAGATATCGCGCTCGATTGCGGTTTGACGATCGGTGCGATCTATCATCACTTCGGCAATAAAAAAGCCTTGTTTGCCGCCGCCAACGAAGTTGCGGAGCGACGTATTATCGAAACCGACGCTAACGTTGCCGACGGTGAAATGTTGAATCTGTTTCAAAAGCGCTGGAAGGCATTGTTAACGCTGTGCAACGAACCGGGTTTTCGGCAAATCGTGCTGATCGATAGCCCGAATGTGCTCGGCCGCGATCGTTGGGTAAATAGCGAGGTATCGAAAAACGCACGCGCATTGGCAACCAGCTCCGCGCGCCGCAACGTCGAACTTGAGCTGGCGTTGCGGATCATGCGCGGCGCTGCTGCTGAGGCGATCCTGGCGGTTGCCGAAGCAAATAATACTGCGGCTACACGACGCATCGTCGATGGCATTATCAATCGACTGCTTACCGTAATCGTCGACGATTTCGCCGCCGATCCTTCTTAATTAGACAGCCGGGCTTATTTAAACAATGGGTTTTAGATAGCCGGTCTTAGTCAGACAATCGAGGTAAATGTTATGGGCAAGTATGCAGTGACTGGTGCAGCCAGCGGTATCGGCGCGGCCATCGTTAATAAATTGAAAACCCAGGGCCATGAAATCATCACGGTCGATTTACGCAATGCCGATATCAACGTCGACTTGAGCAGTCCCCAGGGTCGCCAGACTGCCATCGACGGCATTCTTAAAGCGGCACCGGAAGGTCTCGATGGTTTCGTGCCCTGCGCCGGCGTCGGTCCGCAAACCAATCCGATTTCGTTGGTCACCAAAATCAATTATTTCGGCACAGTCGCCTTGGTTGAAGCGCTGAAAGATAATTTGGCGAAGAAAAAAGGCGCCATCGTTTTAATCAGCTCAAACTCCGCAACCATGATGCCTTACGATGCGGCTTATCTGCAGGCGTTGGCGGATAACGATGAAGCCGGCGCAGTGGCATTGGTCGAGAAGCTCGACGGGCAAACCGCGTATGGCGGCAGCAAATTCGCAGTAGCGTGCTGGATGCGCAAAAACAATCAGGCGTATGCGGCGGCCGGTATTCGCGTCAACGCAATTGCGCCGGGCTACACAGAAACCGCGCTGACGAAAGCCGGTAAGGAAGATCCGGTGTA
>DATIED010000260.1:0-2888 GCA_035455965.1 Spongiibacteraceae bacterium | reverse complement strand
CGCAGGCCGCAGGCCGCACTCGACCAGGATCTCGCCGATATAGCGCACCAGCTGCGAGTCCTCGAATTGCTTGAGCGACAAGTTGACGGTCATGACGGCGCGATTGTTGACCAGCTTGGCATCGCATAACGCGCGCATTTGCTGGCAGGCGGCGCGCAAAATCCAGCGTCCCAACGGAATGATCAAGCCGGTTTCTTCGGCAACCGGAATAAACTCCAGTGGGCTCACTACGCCGCGCTCGGCGTGCTGCCAGCGCACCAACGCCTCGAAGCCGACCAGTTGGCCGCTGTTCAAATCGACCTGTGGCTGATAATGCAGCAGGAAAGCCTGTTGATCGATGGCCTGGCGCAGTTGCTGCACCAGATTCAAATGCGCGATCAGCAGGATATTCATTTCCACGGTGAAGAACTTGAAGTTGTTGCGGCCGGCATCCTTGGCGCGATACAGCGCCATATCGGCATTTTTGATCAGTACTTCGGCTTCCTTGGTATCTTCCGGCGATACCGAAATACCGAGGCTGGCGCTGACCGTGACTTCCTCCTCGTCGAGCAGGGTCGGTTTGCTCAGGCCCTGCAAAATTTTCTCGGCGATCGAGGAGACGGTCAACATATCCGGCACATTCGGCAGAATAACCGCGAATTCGTCGCCGCCCAGGCGCGCCACGGTATCGGTAAAACGCACGCACTGTTTGAGGCGCTCGGCGATCACGGTTAATAACGTATCGCCGGAGTCGTGGCCCATCGAATCGTTGACGTTTTTGAAATGGTCGACGTCGATCAAAATCAGCGCGACGCTGTTATTGGTGCGCTGAATGTTGCTCAGCATATGCTCCAGGCGATTGCGGAACAGGCGACGGTTGGCGAGACCGGTCAAGGTGTCGTAGAACGCCATATGTTCGAGTTGATCGTAGGCCTGCTTCAGCTCGGAGATATCCGATAGCGTGCCGAGAAAGCCGATCTGCTGTTGATCGGCATCGCGCAGCGGCGCGATATCGCCGGTGATCCATTTGATCGAGCCGTTGGCGCGCAGCAGGCTGCAATCGATAGCGATATGCTGGCTGGTTTTTTGGATCAAGGTATTCAACTGTTCGCCGACGCGGCGCTTGTCGTCGGGATGCACCACGCTCAACCAGCCCTCGCTGAGCAACTCTTCGCTGCTAAGGCCGGTGATGCTGGCGAGTTCTTCGTTGGCGTAAGTGCATTGGCCGCGGCTGTCCAACTGGAAAATACCGACTTTCGACGATTCGCTGATCAGGCGGAATTTTTCTTCGCTTTCGCGCAGCCGCGCATCCTCGTGTTCAATCACCGCCAACATATGGTTGAACGAGTCGACCACCTGACCGACTTCGTCGTCGCTGAATTTATCGGCGCGAATCGCATAATTGTCGTTTTCCGCTACTAACGCGGCAGTTTTACCCAACATTAATAGCGGGTGCGAAATATGCCGCGACAGCAGAATGCCGATCAAGACAGCGATGCTGACGGCGAACAACACCACCGGAATCATCGCCAGTAATTTATGCTGCAACTGCGCGTTGACTGCGTTCAGTGAAACCCGTAAATACAGTACGCCGACCGCGCCGCCATCGATCGAAATCGGCTGCAGAATTTCCAGGTAGCGATTATCGAAATGTGTCTGCTGCGAGTTGACTAAGGCGACGGTGGGGCAGGTCTGCTGCGCATCGCTTTGAAAGTGCGCGAATAGAATCGGTGCGGGTAATTTCTCCGGACTTTCGTTGCTGTTGCTGCGGTACATACAACCGAGCAGCACGCCCTCGCGATATTGCAGAGCGTTCAAGTTACTTTGCGCCAGCGAGCTATCGTCGAACACAACCGCCGCGCTACTGTGATCGGCGATAACCTTCGACATGACGCTGAACTCTTCGCTCAGCACCGCCCGTAAGCTGTACTGGTCGTAGGCGGCAATAGCGGCGATCGCCGCCAGCAGCCCCATCAGGCTGGTGGCCAGCGATAGCAAAATGAGCTTACTGCTAATCGATAGATTATGCAGCTTCACCATTGCTCTCCCGCTCTGGCAATCATTGGATTTTATGCGCTATTTCGAGCAGATTGGCGCTGATATTAAAGCCGATCTGTTTGGCGCGGGTCAGGTTGATGTCGAGTAGCACGTTATTATTCTCGGTCGTTAAACAGACGAGACCTCCGTTGGCTAGAAAATTTTTGTCGTCGCCGACACTGAGAATAGGCGCATTGCCGCTGGCCGTGCTCAGGGCCTTCGGCAGCGCGGTGTTATCGCGCGATAGAAATAACAGTTGGCAGCTATCGATCGGTTGATTTTCGGGCACGTAGCGAACGGCTATGCTGCGACCTTTAACGGTGTGCTCGCGCAATTTTTCCAGAGAATCGGCGAATGGATTGTGGCCGTATACGCAAATTGTGAAGGGCGTCTCGCTCGGCAGCGTTTTTTCCTCGGGCCACTCGATGAATTTGCTGAGATTGTACAAATAAGCAGCCTTGATTCGGTACTCGCGCGCGGGCTCATCGCCGTCGGCGGCGAGGCTCACATCGGTTAGCGCCAACAAGCCGAACAAAATCGCCGCCATAAATCGTGCGCATGCCGCACGGCCGCCCCCCAATGGCGTCGAATGCAACAAAGCATCGATCAACACCATCTGTAATGGGCGATTATTAAGCTGTCGTTTACCCATAACAGCTCGCGTCGAGGGTGGATAACTGTGAAACAGCGGGTTGCCGAACAACGATTAACCAATGCGAATCCGCCCAGTGCGGGCTGCCGATCGCTAGAAACCGAACCATCCTTATTGCGTCCTTTGTTTTTGTAGAATCTATTATGGCTGATGATCATAAGCTTGCCAGTCGGCGCGTCGTATTTAGGTACATCCACCGCCGGTTTTTGACCGCCGACTC
>DATIED010000259.1:0-5757 GCA_035455965.1 Spongiibacteraceae bacterium | reverse complement strand
GGCGATTCAACGACAGCGCGCTGTGGTGGATATGGCACCGCGCAGCAAGGCCGGGCTGGCTTTCCATAGCCTGGCTGAAAAAGTCGATAAATGGCCGCTGCCCAGTTCGCCGCGCGGCCATCTCGAATTTTTCGTCGAACGTTTGGTGCAACCGGCGACAGCCGGTTCCTGATCGATGGTAATGTCCGATCGCCTGAATATGTATAGCGACACCCAAGGCAGCTCGCCGGCGGTGTTGCTCGAACGCTATTCACCGCTGGTCAAACGGATCGCACATCATCTGCTGGGGCGCCTGCCGGCCAGCGTGCAGGTCGACGATTTAATTCAGGCCGGCGTGATCGGCCTGCTGGAAGCGGCGCGCAACTACGATGCGAGCAAAGGCGCCAGCTTCGAGACTTACGCCGGTATTCGAATTCGCGGCTCGATGATCGATGAGGTACGGCGCGGCGATTGGGCACCGCGCTCGGTGCATCGAAACTCGCGGCGCGTGCAGGAAGCGATGCGGCGTCTGGAAAAACGCCTCAGTCGCGATGCCAGCGATCAAGAGATCGCTAACGAAATGGGCGTGCCGCTCGCCGAGTATCAGGCGATTGCTCACGATTCGCTCAGCAGCAAGTTGTTCAGCTTCGATGATCTCGGTAGCGACGACGATCATCCCGTCGACTATATTCCAAGCGATGCCCCTTCGCCGGCGCAGGGCGTGCAGCGCGATGTGTTGCGCCAGCAATTGGCGAACGCGATCGCCGATCTGCCGGAGCGCGAGCGCTTAGTGCTCGCGCTGTATTATCACGAAGAGTTGAATTTAAAAGAAATCGGTCTGGTGATCGGGGTCAGCGAATCGCGTGTCAGCCAGATTCACAGCCAGGCCGCATTGCGTCTGCGCACTAAACTGGCGGGCTGGGAAGCGAGCGATCTGCTGGCCTAGCGGCGCTTCGGCGACAAATTAAGTGGACGTCGGGTGCGCTGTCCGGCAGGTAAATCAAAAGAATTGTTCCGGAAAGCGGAATACGCTTGAATCTACTACTAGACTGGCCTCATTCAGCTACTAGACTCATTGGGTGCCGGCGCCTGTGGGGCGGCTCAGTTAACCGTTAGGAGGTTGCTTTGGACAAGAATATGAAGATTCTCATCGTCGATGATTTCTCGACGATGAGGCGGATAATTAAAAATCTTCTGCGCGATCTCGGCTTCACCAACACTTCGGAGGCCGACGATGGGCAAACGGCACTGCCGATGCTGCAAAACGGCAATTTCGATTTCCTGGTGACCGATTGGAATATGCCCGGCATGAGCGGGATCGAATTGCTGAAGGCGGTGCGCGCCGACGGCAAGCTGAAAAATCTGCCGATCCTGATGGTCACCGCCGAGGCCAAGCGCGACCAGATTATCGAGGCGGCTCAAGCCGGCGTTAACGGCTATGTCGTCAAGCCCTTCACGGCCGCGGTGCTCAAGGAAAAAATCGAGAAAATCTTTGAGCGAGTCGACGCCAGTAAATAACAATTTTCCGAGAAGTGATAATTATGCTGGGCGCAGATAACTTTGAGGGCCGCACGGAACTGCTGGACGAACTGAAGCAGCGCGCGCAAACCCTGGTACAAAAACTGGAAGAAGGCGATTTTCCTGCCGCCGCTGAGATGATTCGTTATATCAACGAAGCGCGCGACCACAGCATCTATCGCGAGGTCGGCAAGCTGACGCGCGGGCTGCACGATGCCATCGTCAATTTTGAGATCGACGCCAGCAAAGCCGGCGTCGAAAGCGATAACTTTTCGAAGATTGCCAACGCGCAGGAGCGCCTCGACTACGTCATCAATCTGACGCAAAAGTCGGCCGATAAAACCATGGACATGGTCGAGCAGGGCATTCCGGTGGCCGAGCAATTGGGTGCCGAGGCAAGTCTGCTGCAGGCCGATTGGCAGCGTCTGAGCCGCCGCGATATGAAGCCCGACGAGTTTCGCGAATTGTATCGCCGTATCGATCAGTTTTTAGGGCAGACGGTGGTGCACTCCGGCGTGTTGTCCGAGAAATTCAATTCGATTTTGCTGGCGCAGGATTTTCAGGATTTATCCGGCCAGGTTATCAAGAAAGTCATTACGCTGGTCCAGGACGTCGAATATCGTCTGGTCGATTTGATGCGCGTGGCGGGTCAGGTCGAGCAATTGACCGGTATTTTCCGCGGCGCCGTCGATGTGGATGTGGCGAAGGTTGCCGATGTGGTCGCGGAAGGCCCGCAGATCAAAGCGGATCAGCGCGCGGACGTGGTGTCGGGACAAGACGATGTCGACGATCTGCTTTCGAGTCTCGGGTTTTGAGGGGCACTGAATGAGCTTCGGCGAAGACGAAGAGATTCTGCAGGACTTTCTCGTCGAGGCCGGCGAGATATTGGAGCACCTGTCCGAGCAGTTGGTCGATCTCGAGCAGCGGCCGGCCGATAAGGATCTGCTGAATGCGATTTTTCGCGGCTTTCACACTGTCAAAGGCGGCGCCGGTTTTTTACAGTTAACGGCGCTGGTCGAGTGCTGTCACGTCACCGAAAATCTGTTCGATATGCTGCGCACGGGCAAACGCAGCGTTACGTCCACGTTAATGGATGTGGTGCTGCAGGCACTCGATGCAGTCAACGAAATGTTCACCCAGGTCAAGGCCGGTCAGGATCCGCAACCGGCATCGCCGGAGCTGATGGCGCAGTTGGAGGCAATGCTGCACAGCGATGGTCCGGCGCCGGTAGCAGCGCCGCCTGTTGCCGCCGCAGCTGCGCTGGCAGTTGAGTCAAATCAAGCATCGCAGGACATCACCGACGCCGAATTCGAGCAGTTTTTGGATGCGTTGACGCCAGCTGCGGAAACCGCGGCGGCTACGCCGGCCGCGAGCAGCGGTACCGACGATATCACCGACGACGAATTCGAATCGTTGCTCGATCAATTACACGGCAAGGGCCAGCCCGGCGCTGCGGCAGTCTCAAATGTTATCGAGATCGCTGGCGGCAGCCATTCCGATGAAATTACCGCCGACGAATTTGAAGCGCTATTGGACCAGTTGCACGGTAAAGGCAGCGCGCCGCGGGTCGAAGAGACTGTGGTAGCTGCAGCGCCTGCGGCGAGCGCTGGCAATAGCGATACTATCCAGGATGACGAGTTCGAAGCGTTACTCGATCAATTGCATGGTAAGGGGCAAGCTCCCGAAGTTTCTGCTCCGGTTTCAGCGCCGCCGACACCGATGCCGCCACCTGAACCGAAGGCGGCGACAGCCGGCAAAGTAGCCGATCGCCCAGCGGCATCCGGCGACGACACCGATGCGCAAAAGGGCGGTAATGCCGCCGAAACCACCGTGCGGGTCGATACGCAGCGGCTCGACGATATTATGAATATGGTCGGCGAGTTGGTGTTGGTACGCAATCGCCTGGTACGGCTGGGTGCCAGCAGTGGCGATGAAGCGTTGACCAAGGCGGTCGGCAATCTCGATGTGGTGACTGCCGATCTGCAATCGGCCGTAATGAAAACCCGCATGCAGCCGATCAAAAAAGTATTCGGTCGTTTTCCGCGTGTGGTGCGCGATCTCGCGCGCAGCTTGAAAAAAGAAGTGGTGTTGGAGCTGCAGGGCGAAGAGACGGATCTCGATAAGAACTTAGTGGAAGCATTGGCCGATCCGTTGGTGCATCTGGTGCGCAATGCGGTCGATCACGGTATCGAAAATCCCGAAAAACGCGAGCAGGCGGGCAAGCCGCGCGCCGGCAAAATCGTATTGGCGGCCGAGCAGGAGGGCGATCATATTCTGTTGTCGATCACCGACGATGGCGCCGGTATGGATACCGAAGTTTTGCGTCAGAAAGTGGTCGAGAAGGGCTTGTTGGATAGCGATGCCGCCGCGCGTCTCAACGATACCGAATGCTACAACCTGATTTTTTTACCGGGGTTTTCCACCAAAGCGGAAATCTCCGATGTGTCGGGTCGCGGCGTCGGCATGGATGTGGTGAAAACCAAAATTTCGCAGCTCAACGGCTCGATTCAAATCATTTCCAAAGTCGGCGAAGGCACGCGGTTGGTCATCAAAGTACCGTTGACCCTGGCGATCATGCCGACCTTGATGGTGATGCTCGGCCAGCAGGCATTTGCATTGCCGCTGGCGAGCGTCAATGAAATTTTCCATATGGATCTCACGCGCATCAACGTGGTGGATGGCCGCGAAGTTATCACGGTGCGCGAAAAAGCGATTCCATTATTTTTCCTGAAGCACTGGCTGGTGAAAAACGGCTACAGCGGCGAGCGTCCGGAACAGGCGCATGTGGTGATCGTGTCGGTCGGTATCCAGCGCGTCGGCTTTGTGGTGGATCAATTGATCGGCCAGGAGGAAGTGGTCATTAAACCGCTCGGCAAAATGTTGCAGGGCACACCGGGTATGGCCGGTGCAACCATTACCGGCGATGGTCGCATCGCGCTGATTCTGGATGTGCCCAGCATGTTGAAGCGCTACGCCCGCTAGGCGCCGGCGCCGCGAGTAATCCTCGACAATAATTTTCCGCATCGATAAATTTTGTTATCGATAAGCAATGCGATGTATTTGGGGTAGACGATGACGGTCACCGTCCTGATTGTGGATGACTCCAGCTTTTTTCGCCGCCGCCTGACGGAAATGATCGATCTCTGTCCGGGTCTTAAGGTCATTGGCGTCGCGACCAACGGTCGCGAAGGCGTTGCCAAGGCATTCGAGCTGAAGCCCGATGTCATTACCATGGATTACGAGATGCCGATCATGGACGGCATTTCCGCGGTCCGCGAAATCATGGCGAAACAACCCACGCCGATTTTGATGTTTTCTTCGCTCACTTACGAAGGCGCGCGCGTCACGCTCGATGCGATCGAGGCCGGCGCGGTCGATTTCCTGCCGAAAAATTTCGATGAAATTTCGCGCAATCCCGCCGAGTTAAAACAAAAGCTGGGCGATCGCATCAATGCGGTGGCATTGGCGCGGCGGCGGTTGGCACCGGCCCGTCCAGCTACGGCCGCGCCATTAAGTTCGGCCGTTAGAGCGGGTGCCGCGAAAGAAACAGCGAACCGCGATGGCATAGCCGCGCGCCCGGTGGTGCGCCCGCGCAAACACTATGCCCTGCTGGCGATCGGTACCTCGACCGGTGGCCCGGTGGCTCTGCAGAGCGTGTTGACGGCTTTGCCCGCCAACTTTCCGCTGCCGATCGTCCTGATTCAACATATGCCGGCGACATTTACCGCGGCGTTTGCCGAGCGGTTAAATAATCAGTGCAAAATTACCGTCAAGGAAGCGCTCGACGGCGATACCCTGCGACCGGGCGTGGCGCTGCTGGCACCGGGTGGTAAGCAGTTGATGATCAGCCAGGGCGGCAAAATCAAAGTCTTGCCCGGCGACGAACGCCTCAACTATAAGCCTTGCGTCGATGTGACTTTTGCATCCGCCGCCAATGTCTATCGCAACCAGGTGTTGGCGATCGTACTGACCGGCATGGGTGCCGACGGTTGCGAGGGCGCGCGCTTATTGAAACAGGGCGGCGCTACGATATGGGCGCAGGACGAGGCCAGCTCGGTGATCTACGGTATGCCGATGGCGGTAGCAAAAGCTAATCTCGCGGAAGAAATTTTGCCGCTTTCACAAATTGGGCCGCGCCTCGCGGAGCTATGTTAATGCAAGGCGGTGCTGGATTGAGACAGGGCGGTGCTGAGTTGATACAGGGCGAGGCTGGGTTGATGCAGGGGCGAGACTAGTCATGGATGTATTGAGCATACTCGG
>DATIED010000258.1:0-2007 GCA_035455965.1 Spongiibacteraceae bacterium | reverse complement strand
ATCGCATCGGCTGCAATGCGCCGCTCGGCGTGGAAATTTTTTCCGAGCAATTGCGCAGTCTCGATCCCGTCGAAATCGGCCGCAAGGTCGGTGCCGATATGCGCGAGCTGCTGCGACAGGCACGTGCCGCGTGAATTGTTTGCAGTGAATTTTTCCATAACATGGCGTTTGAATTAATAGCATCGAGAGAGAAAATATGGGTCGTTTTACCGGAAAAGTAGTGTTGGTAACGGGCGCTTCCTCGGGCCTCGGCGCGGCGACGGCATTGCGAGTCGCTGCCGAAGGTGCGCAGGTATTCGGTATCGCACGTAATGCGGATGGTCTGCGCGCCACGCAGGAACAGGCGCAGCAGTGCGGCGGCATTATGCAAATGGCAGCCGTCGACGTCGGCCAGCCGCAACAGTGCGCGCAGGCGGTTCGCGACTGCGTAGCGCTGTATGGTCGTCTCGATGCCTTGATCAATGTCGCCGGCCGACACGATTTTCGGCACACGCCAAGCGTTACCGAAGAGCAGTGGCTGGGCGATCTGGCGGTGAATTTAAACGGACCATTTTTTCTGGCGCAGGCGGCGATTCCACATCTGCTGGAAACCCACGGCAATATCGTCAACGTCGCTTCGATAGCCGGCTTGCAGGGGCAGCCGTATTCGGCGGCGTATTGCAGTGCCAAGCACGGTTTGCTCGGTCTGACCAAGGCGCTGGCGATGGAATATATGAAGGCGCCGCTGCGCGTCAACGCGATCGTGCCCGGCGGCATGGACACGCCGCAGGTGCAGAACATTCAGATTCCGCCCGATGTCGATTTCGATTTAATCATGCGCTCGGCGGCGCCACGAGGCTTTATGCATGTCGACGATGTGGCGGCGCTGATCGCATTTCTGGCCTCGGACGAAGCGAAGGCCGTGCACGGCAGCGTGCAGGTTATCGACAACGGCAAAACGGTGGGTTAGCCGTACCAGTTTAATAATGAATCGGTGAGGCGATATGACAGCAGCCAATTTTGAAATGTCTCTGCACGAGGCGATCACCACGCAGCGCGCGATGCGTCGTATCACCGACGAGCCGATCGACGATGCGTTGATTCTGAAACTTATCGAATATGGCACTCGCGCACCGAATGCCGGCAACGAGCAGCGTTGGGAATTTATTGTCGTGCGCGATCCCGCGTTGAAAAAAAAACTCGCCGCGCAAAATAGTTTTATGTGGAAGCTGGCGCGCGGCGCCGAGATCAAGAAGGAAAAACAATTCGCGGGACGCGCTAAAACCAATGCGGCGATGGATTGGTCGGTCGAGCATTTTGCCGAGTATCCGGCGATGATTGTCGCCTGTCATCGCGGCCCCGGTGTCGGTTGGCCGCGCATCCTGGTAGCCAGCACCTATGCGTCGATCGTACCTGCTGCGCAGAATATTTTACTGGCGGCGCGCGCGGCAAATTTAGCGGCCAATCTGGCGACTATGCCGTTGTGGAATACGCGTAAAACTCGCCGTTTATTGGGACTGCCGCGCGACGTCACACCGAGCTTATTGATTACCTTGGGTCACCCTGCCGGGAAGTACGGCCCGAGTCAGCGCAAACCGGTGGGCGATGTCGTATCGCTCGATCATTATGGTCACCGCCCCTGGCAGGGCCAACACGCCGACGAGGTTTAATGCCATGAAAATAATTCGCAATTCCAAAGAAGTTTTTGCAGCTATCGAGCCGCTCGTGCAAATGGGCCAATACGACAGCGCTAAACAACAATTGGAAGATATCCACATCGAGTTTCACGACGATGCGTTTGTGCATCTGCAAGTGCATCGCTGGTTATTTCGCATCGCGCGTATTCAGCGCGCGGCCGGCCGCATGGTCGGGCAAATCGTGCCGATTATATTCGCGGTACCGACATCGTGGGTGCAGCGCTACATTGGATTAGCACTGCCGAGCAGAATGAAGAGATGAGGTGAGGTTGTTAGTTGCTGGTGAGTGGTGGTTAGTTAAAAATCTAACAACTAACAACTAACAACTAAC
>DATIED010000257.1:0-2642 GCA_035455965.1 Spongiibacteraceae bacterium | reverse complement strand
GATTGTTTATTCGTATCGCAAGGCAGTCGCCAAAGGCATTTTGAAAGTCATGGCGAAAATGGGTATCTCCACCGTGCAATCGTACAAAGGTGCGCAGATTTTTGAAGCGGTCGGCATCGCCGAAGAAGTCGTCAGCCGTTGCTTTGTCGGCACCGCGAGCCGCGTGCAGGGCGTCGGTTTCGACGTGTTGGCCGAAGAGGCATTGCGCCGCCACGATCTGGCGTATACCGCGCGTACCGTCAGCCAGTTGCCGGTGCTGCATAACCCGGGCGATATCCAATGGCGCGCGAATGGCGAAAAGCATATGTGGAATCCGAAAACGATTTCCGCATTGCAGGTTGCCACCAGCAACAACAGTCGCCAGCAATACAAAACCTTCGCGAAAATTTCCGACGAAGAAGCGACGCGCGGTTGTACGTTGCGCGGCCTGATGCAATTTAAGGAAAACGTCAACGGCGGTCCGATTCCGCTCGATGAAGTCGAACCGGCCAAAGAAATCGTCAAACGCTTTTGCACCGGCGCGATGAGTTTCGGCTCGATCTCGCCGGAGGCGCATGAGTCGCTGGCGATCGCGATGAACCGGATCGGCGGTAAATCGAATACCGGCGAGGGCGGCGAGGATGCCAAGCGTTGGATTCCGCTGGCGAACGGCGATTCGAAGCGTTCGGCGATCAAGCAGGTTGCGTCCGGTCGCTTCGGTGTGACCGCGCATTACCTGGCGAATGCCGACGAACTGCAAATCAAAATTTCGCAGGGCGCGAAGCCCGGCGAGGGCGGCGAATTACCGGGCGAAAAAGTCGACGATTACATCGCCAAGTTGCGTCATTCGACGCCGGGAGTCGGCTTGATCAGCCCGCCGCCGCACCACGATATCTATTCGATCGAGGATATGGCGCAGCTTATTCACGATTTGAAAAACGCCAATAAAACCGCACGTATCAGCGTCAAACTCGTAGCGGAGATGGGCGTCGGCACTATCGCGGCCGGTGTGACCAAGGCGAAGGCCGATCACATCGTTATCGCCGGCCACGACGGCGGCACCGGCGCCTCGCCGTTGACGTCGATTAAACACGCCGGCCTGCCCTGGGAGTTGGGTATCACCGAGACGCACCAAACGCTGGTGATGAACAATCTGCGCTCGCGCGTGGTGCTGCAAACCGATGGCCAGTTAAAAACCGGCCGCGATGTCGCCATAGCGGCACTGTTAGGCGCGGAAGAGTTCGGCTTCGCGACCGCACCACTGGTCACGCTCGGTTGCATCATGATGCGCAAGTGCCATTTGAATACGTGCCCGGTCGGCGTCGCCACGCAGGATCCGGAGCTGCGCAAAAAATTCAAAGGCAAACCGGAGAGCGTCGTCAATTTCTTCTTCCTGCTCGCCGAGGATCTGCGCGAAATCATGGCGCAATTGGGCTTCCGTAAACTCACCGATATGGTCGGTCGCTCCGATGTGCTCGAAATGCAGGACGCCATTGAGCACTGGAAAGCGAAAGGTCTGGATTTGACCGCGATTCTGACGCCGGCGAAAAAGCCGCATCCGGACGTGATCACGCACCAAACCATTGCGCAGGATCACGAGCTCGAGTTGGCGCTCGACAACGAAATTATTCGTCAGGCGCAACCGGCCATTGATAACGGCAGCAAGGTCAAAATTGAATTGCCGGTGATCAATATCAATCGCGTGGTCGGCACCATGTTGTCGCACGAGATCGCGAAGAAGTACGGTGCCGAAGGTTTGCCCGACGATACCATTCACATCAAGCTGCAAGGTTCGGCGGGGCAGAGTCTGGGTGCATTCCTGGCGCGCGGTATCACGCTCGAAGTCGAGGGCGATGCCAACGATTTCGTCGGCAAGGGACTCAGCGGCGGCCGCATCGTCGTCTATCCGCCGAAGGTCAGCACCTTCAAGGCCGAAGAAAATATTCTGATCGGCAACGTCGTCATGTACGGCGCAACCCAGGGCGAGGCCTTTTTCCGCGGTATCGCTGCCGAGCGCTTCTGTGTTCGCAATAGCGGTGCGACCGCAGTTATCGAGGGCATCGGCGATCATGGCTGCGAATATATGACCGGCGGTAAAGTGGTCGTATTGGGCGCCACCGGACGCAATTTTGCGGCCGGAATGAGCGGCGGCGTCGCTTACGTGCTGGATGAGAAAGGCGACTTCAATCTGCGCTGCAACGGCGATATGGTCGAGTTGGAGAAAGTCGAAGACGCCGAGGATATCGCCGAGCTCAAAGCGTTGATCGAGAAGCATGCACAGTACACCGAATCGTCGGTGGCGCAGCGCCTGCTGGCGGATTGGCCGAAAGCGTTGACGAAGTTCGTCAAAGTGATGCCGACCGATTACAAGCGCGTCCTGCTGCAACGCAAAGCGCAAACTCAATCACTGAACCAAACTGCCGCTGCTGCGGTGTAAGAACAGTAGAAGCGGAGAAGAGTAACGAGTCATGGGTAAACCAACGGGATTCAAAGAATTTGCACGCGATGCGTCCGTTTATCGCGATGTAGAAACTCGCATGCTCGATTATGCCGAGTTATATACCGAAGTGAAGGTCGATAAATTAACCACCCAGGCGTCGCGCTGCATGGATTGCGGCATTCCGTTTTGCCAATCCGGCGACGGCTGCCCGGTTTCCAATTTA
>DATIED010000256.1:0-2383 GCA_035455965.1 Spongiibacteraceae bacterium | reverse complement strand
TTCGAGCGCGTAATTGACGGCGTTGATGCGCTGTTGATAAAGCATCTCCGAGGTGCGGCTGTGGCCGCGGCCGACCGTAAAGCTGGACTTACAGTCGAGCGCCTTTTCCAGCGGTGCGAGAAACGTCGAGAAAATGTCCATCAACACACCGCTGCTGGTGCCGATAATGGTGCGAACCTGCTGATTGACGATGGTGTCAAACACGATCGCCGGCGCGCCGTCGCGCTCGCTGGCGTCGTTGATGCGGCCCACGGCCTGGTGGGCTTTTTCCTCGGTGTCGACAAAGGGCAGTACGGTCTTGTCGAATTCGATGCCGTCGAATTGCGCCAGCAGGCTTTGGCCGAGTGTTTCGGCGGTGATACCGGTGCTGTCGGAGATAAAAAATGCGCTGCGTTTCATCGTGCCGGTTCCAGTTGACTGAGAGGCTATCGGTTATACGGGTCCGGTTATACGGGGCTGAGTATCGACCGTTGCATTAGGTGTAGTGGCCAAGCGGGAGTTTTGCACGGATTTTCGGTATTATGACGCCCGCCCTGCCGGACGCACTTAGCATAACCTACACTATCGAATTCCGGCTCGCGAAAGATGGCCCCGCATAGGCGTTCGTGCCGCGAAATGCTTGCTTGCAGGCGCGCGCTATCGAGCGAATGGCCAGCGAAAAACAGTCCTTTACGAATTATCGATTACGGCTTTTCGCAGCGCTGTTGCTGCCTGAGGCATTACGGAGATACTACCTTGGCCGAATATGTTGTCTGGTTTGAGCATCTGGGAATGGGCGACGTGGAGCGCGTGGGCGGCAAAAATGCCTCTCTGGGCGAAATGATCAGCCATTTGGCCGGTGCCGGTGTATCGGTGCCGGGCGGTTTTGCCACCACCGCGGATGCCTATCGCGATTTCCTCAGTCAAAGCGGTCTCAACGACTGGATTCATACGCAGCTCGATACGCTCGATGTCGACGATGTCAACGAGTTGGCCCGTGTCGGCGCCGCGATTCGCCAGCGCATCGTCGAAACTCCGCTGACGCCGCCGCTGGAAGCTGCCATCGGCGAAGCATTCGCCAAACTATCGGCCAGCAATCCGAAAATCGCCGTGGCGGTACGTTCATCGGCGACCGCCGAGGATTTGCCCGACGCCTCGTTCGCCGGCCAGCAGGAAACCTTCCTCAACATCAGCGGCCTGGACAATGTCCTGATCGCGGTCAAAGAAGTATTCGCATCGCTGTTCAACGATCGCGCGATCGCCTATCGCGTGCACAAGGATTTCGATCACAAATTGGTGGCGCTGTCGGCGGGTATTCAGCGCATGGTGCGCTCGGAGACCGGCTCGAGCGGTGTGATGTTCACGCTCGACACCGAGTCGGGCTTCGACAAGGTGGTATTTGTCACCGCATCGTACGGACTTGGCGAAACGGTGGTGCAGGGCTCGGTCAATCCCGACGAATTCTATGTACACAAAGAAACGCTGGCCGCCAATCGGCCGGCGGTGCTGCGCCGCAATCTCGGCACCAAAGCCATCAAGATGATTTACACCGATAGCAATAAGGCCGGCCGCTCGGTTAAAACCGTGGATGTGCCCGAAGAATTGCGCCAGCGGTTTTGTATCGACGACAGCGATGTCGAAGAGCTGGCGCGGCAGGCACTGATTATCGAGCGCCACTATCAGCGTCCGATGGATATCGAATGGGCCAAAGACGGCGACGACAACAAACTCTATATCGTGCAGGCGCGTCCCGAGACGGTGAAAAGCCGCTCGTCGAATACGCTGATGGAGCGCTACCTGCTGAAGGAAAAAGGTTCGGTATTGTGCGAAGGCCGCTCGATCGGCCAGCGCATCGGCAGCGGCCCGGTGCGCGTCATCACCGGTGTGGCGCAGATGGATCAGGTGCGGCCCGGCGATGTATTGGTGACCGATATGACCGACCCCGATTGGGAGCCGGTCATGAAGCGCGCCGCGGCGATCGTCACCAATCGCGGCGGCCGTACCTGCCACGCGGCGATCATCGCGCGCGAGCTGGGCATCCCGGCGGTGGTCGGGTGCGGCGATGCCACCGACGTATTGAAAACGGGGCAGGAAGTGACGGTGAGCTGCGCCGAGGGCGATACCGGTCTGGTATACGCGGGCCAATTGGCGTTCGATATCACCACCAACGACTTACAGAAAATGCCGGAGCTGCCGTTCAAAATCATGATGAACGTCGGCAATCCCGATCGCGCATTCGATTTTCAGAGTTATCCGAATGCGGGCGTCGGCTTGGCGCGGCTCGAATTTATTATCAACCGCATGATCGGCGTGCATCCGAAGGCGTTGCTGCACTTTGACGATCTGCCTCGCGATGTGCGCCTCAGCGTCGAACGGCGCATCGCCGGCTACGCATCGCCGGTCG
>DATIED010000255.1:0-3442 GCA_035455965.1 Spongiibacteraceae bacterium | reverse complement strand
CTGCGCAAAACACGGCGTGCGCTCGCCGGAGTGAGCGGGGCGGGGCAGGTCGGTTTGTATGACTGACTCGCTGACCAGATACGCCGCCATTCGCAACGTGACCGCAGCGATCGCGGCGTCGAGCGGCGCGCGCGGCCCGTCGTTGGCGCTGTCGAGCCACAGTTGCACGAAACCTTCGATCATTGGCTCGCTGCCTTGAATATGCCCGACGCCGGGGGCCGCGGTTTCATCGAACACATTAATCTGCAGCGAGCGTGCACCCAATGCGAGCAAACTATCGGCCAGTTCGCCGCGTATATTGCGGCACCAGGCTTCGAGTGGCTGTTGCGGATCGCGCCACAGCAGATAGATGACTTTTTCCAAGGTTGATTTCCTATATGGCTTTAGTTTCAGTGTTGTGATGAGCTGGTTACAGTGTAATAAAAGTGGCGCAGGCTCGGCCTTATTTTGTGAGTTTTAATATCGGTCGGTGGCAATTATATCTTGCGGGGGTACAGTTTCGGGGGTACAAAGGTCGGGCGGATACCGACCGCAATTACTTGTCGAACACCAGCAAAGGAGAGGGCCATGAGCGACAAAAGTATTCTGCGCCATATCAACGATCTGATGGACGAGGAGCATAAGTTGCGCGCCGATGTCGCGTCGGCTGACCATAACAATGCCGAGCGGCTGAAACATGTCGAGGAAGAGCTGGACCAATGTTGGGATCTGCTGCGACAACGCCGCGCCAAACGCGAATTCGGCGACAACGAAGACGAAGCCACCACGCGCGATGTGAAAACCGTGGAGGGATATATCGGCTAACCGAGTCGCCCAATTTTTTGCACTAAACTCTCTGCACTAAGCTCTCTGCATTAGCCGTCAAATTCGGCATGGCCGCGCAAAGTCAACGCGGCAATTAAAATGCCGTTACGAGTTTATTTATCCATTTCAATTTTCGTTATTTTCGAACCTTGTACGCCCAGACCAGCCATCAGGCCTTTCTGATCGAAGAAGAACACATACACATCGTCCTGAGCGGTCGAGGTCGACAGTGAGCGCGACAAACCTTCATCGACTACCACCACGGTTGGGCCGACGCCAACCTCCCAGCCGTCGCTCTTGTCGAGGTATTTGCGCGCCGCGTCGGTCATAAAAAACATCGCGTAACCGAACGATTGGGCCCCGGCCTGTAATCCATAGGACGCGGCCATAGTGGAGTAATAGCCTTGGGTCTTGCCGTGTGCGCGCAGGGCGCCTTTGCCGTACTGACCACCGACGATGAGTCCACCTTTGATCACTTTCGGAAACACCAGCACGCTTTTGGCGACCTTGGCCATTTCCTTGGCGGCTGGCGAGCTGCTTAATAGTTGCTGATAGGCACTGTCGACATCGCGATCGAGTTCCGCCGCGGTTTCCGCACTGGCGGGCAGTGTATTCAACAGCGCCACCAGCGTGGCGATTGCGATACTAAAATTAAGGGTAGTGAAGTGAGCTGCGCGTGTTAGTTTCATTTTCTTGTCCTCGCGACCAGTGTTTGCCAGTTCGTTGGGCATCGACTGTTGCGTGATTCGACACCCAACAGCCTTAAAACCGGCTCACCATAGCGCTCGCGAACTGTTGCGGATATGGGACCTTGGGGCAATAGATGGGCTCTGCAGCTCTGTGCTAGTTTTCGCGCGCCCGTAACAGCCGTGGCAAATTGCGGCTTTTGCTGTCCTTGCCGGTGTGCTAGCCATGCTTCGCTCATTCAATGGGTGATTCGTTCTCTGTAAATCGTTAATATTTTATAAAAAAGGTCGCGCAATGGAGTCGTGCAATGGAAAAGCAGCTGGCGTTCCTACTTGAAATCGATAAGCTTAAAAATGTAGTGCGGAAGTCGCCGCTCATCGACCAATCGCGAAATGAAAATTCCGCCGAGCATTCGTGGCATTTGGCGCTGTATGCACTGATTCTGGCCGGCACTGCGAATACCGAAGTGAATGTAGATCGTGTTATTCGCATGTTGCTGATTCACGATATTGTCGAAATCGATGCCGGCGATCATCCGATTCATGAATCGAAAAATAATGATTTGCAGAAAGAACTCGAACAGCGCGCAGCGCGGCGAATATTCGGTTTGCTGCCTGATGGCTTGTTACCTAACGGGCAGGGCGCAGAATTAATGCAGCTTTGGCAAGAGTTTGAAGCCGGTACCAGCGACGATGCAGCATTCGCCAAGTCGCTCGATAGATTTCAACCGCTGATGCATAACATCGCAACGGGTGGCGGCACCTGGACCGAGGCGAATGTGACAAAGGACCAAGTGATTGAGCGTTACGGCCCGACCATTGCTGGCGGCTCTATTGAATTATGGACCAAGGCCGAACAGCTCGTTAAAGAGCACTTTGAATAAAAACTTTAATAATCTGCGGCGTGCGAAGCTCGCGGCGGGCAATTTTTCATCGATTGAAATCGTCACGCTTTACTGCGCTGGTACCCGCGGTGTTTAGTGAAACCGCTTGTGCTGTGTTTTCGATGCTGATGTGTAGCATTCGATGCAACCTCGGATGCATCGATATCCGGAGGCGCCTGCGTGTACAGCAAGAATTCTTCATGCGCGTCGGGCGAGCGCTTGCCGCGCCAGACTAAATTCCAACCGGGTGGTGGCGCCGGCGGTTCTTTATTGACTGCACTATCGATTAATAAGCTTTTGCAGCCCGGCGCGGCGGGATTGGCGATAGGCAAAAATTTTGCCCGCACGATGTAATCGAGCATGCCGCGCTGCGATTCGCCCACACCCCAGCTGGCGATACAGTCGTCGGTCGGCAGCATTGCGGCTAGCTCCTCGAATATCGGTCGATAACTACTGCGCTGTTCGCAAGCGGGCAACCACAACAACGCCAGCAATGCCAGCACGCTGAATAAACTGCTATACCAGGTTGCGCCGCCGCGCCAATCCTCGTTGCGCCAATACCACTGGCAGGCAAACCAGAAAATTGTCACGGCTAGCGCGCCGAGCAATGCCGACGTGCTGGCGAATACCTGCAAATCCGCGGGCACTATTCCACTTAGTAGCCGCGACTGTGGCGTTATGACATGTTCCGCAAGCGCGAGCCATAAACCCCAAATCGACAGTGCGCCAGCGCTGAACAATAGACGGCCGCCGCCAACTGCCACGCGATTTAACCAGAGCGATGGCGCGCGTAACACCGGAGTTGCGATCAGCGCCAGCGATAACAGCAGCGGCAGGGCATAGATGGCGCGCAGGGTGGAAGATATGGCCAGTACCGCGAGCAACGTGGATCCTGTAGTCAGGCCGATTTGCAGCGCCGGTTGATGTTGCCAGTCGCGGCGCAGGCGGTACAGCGCGACAATCGCCAGCGGTAACAGTGGAAAGCTCGACCACCAGAGAGTGGTGTACCAAAAATTGCTATCTTTGACGGCGTTGAGGCGCGCCGGTGCATAGCCTAAGAAGCGGCCG
>DATIED010000254.1:0-2318 GCA_035455965.1 Spongiibacteraceae bacterium | reverse complement strand
TGCATCGCGGTGAAGCGCTGGATTATTTGCAGGCTTTGCCGGAGTTCGCGCGGCCGGATGTTATCTATCTCGATCCGATGTTTCCCCCGTCGCAAAAATCTGCTTTAGTAAAAAAGGAAATGCGCTTATTCCAGCAACTGCTGCATCGCCCCGAGGCGCACGCGACGGCTGTCGACGAGCAGCAGGCGGCCGACGAATTATTGCGCGTGGCGCGCCGCGTGGCGCGTATCAGAGTTGTGGTCAAACGTCCGGCCAAGGCGCAGTTTTTTGCTGCCAGCGCGCCGGATTATGCGTTGAGCGGCAAGGCGATTCGATTCGATGTCTACGTGGTCAAGTGCACGGCCAGGTGAGGGGAATGTATGTCATCCGATGGAAAAAAAGACAGTAAAAAATCTCGCGAAAAATCCGCAGAAAAATTGTCGCGACGCGCGTCTGCGCCGATGACGCATAAGGCATACGAAGCCACTCTGCGCGAATTGCAGATCGAGCTGGTCAAGGCGCAGCGCCATTTAATCGAATCCGGTATGAAGGTGCTGGTAATTTTCGAGGGGCGCGATGCCGCGGGCAAGGACGGCACCATCAAACGTATCGTCGAGCATTTAAGTCCGCGCGAGACGCGCGTGGTAGCGATGCCCAAGCCATCGGATCGCGATCGCGCGTCGTGGTATTTTCAGCGCTATGTGCCGCAGTTGCCGGCCGAGCAGGAATTGGTGGTTTTCAATCGCAGCTGGTACAACCGGGCCGGCGTCGAGCGCGTGATGGGCTTTTGCAGCACCGAAGAGTACGAAGCATTTATGAATTCGGTCATACCGTTCGAACAGATGTTGGTAAATTCCGGCATCAAGCTCATCAAATATTATCTGGATATCGATAAGGACGAGCAGCGCAAGCGCTTGCAGGAGCGCCGCGACAATCCGCTCAAGCAGTGGAAGATCAGTCCGATCGACGAGGCGGCGCAGAAATGCTGGAAAAAATACAGCGCCGCGCGCGATGCCATGTTTACGCGCAGCCATAATCTGGTCACGCCGTGGTATATCGTGCGGGCCGACGATAAAAATATCGCGCGCCTCAACGTCATCAAGCATTTGCTGACGACATTGGCGACACCGGCGACCGATCCCAAGCTGACGCAGCCCGATAATTCGGTCGTTTTTACCTACGATCCGACCTGCTTCGAACAGGGACTGATTGCGCGGTAGGTAACGCAGGCCGACAACGGCAGCGAATGGTGCGCGGGGCTCTAGGTATTTTTCCAACTCGCGCTACCCGGCCGCTTCCTGTAAACTCCGGGTCTCTTGTTCCAATCTCACCGCTCGACGCGGTCCCTTTCTCTTTAGATAGCCCTTAGATTAATCCTATGACATTGTTTTCTTCGCTCGGTCTGTCCGAGCCGCTGTTGCGCGCTGTGCGCGACACAGGTTACGAAACTGCCACACCTATTCAAGCGCAAGCCATTCCAGTGATCCTGGAGGGGCGCGATATTTTAGCGGCTGCTCAGACTGGCACCGGTAAAACCGCCGGCTTCACGCTGCCGCTGCTACAACTCTTGAGTACCGGCGAGCCGGCAAAAAATCGCGCGGTGCGAGCGTTGGTATTGACGCCGACGCGCGAACTCGCCGCTCAGGTCGCGGAAAGCGTGGCCACCTACGGTCAATATTTGACGCTGCGCTCCGCAGTGGTATTCGGCGGTGTCAGTATCAATCCGCAAATGATGAAATTGCGCGGTGGCGTCGATGTATTGGTCGCCACGCCGGGTCGTTTACTCGATCTGCAAGGGCAACGCGCCGTCGATTTATCGCAGGTCGAAATTCTGGTGTTGGATGAAGCCGATCGCATGCTCGATATGGGTTTTATTCACGACATTAAACGCGTTCTGAAATTATTGCCGGCGAAGCGCCAGAATTTATTGTTCTCGGCGACTTTTTCCGACGAGATTCGCCAGCTGACCAAGGGTTTGTTGCACAATCCGGCCAGTATCGATGTGGCGCCGCGCAATACGACAACAACGTTGGTGCAGCAGTCGGTCTATCATGTAGATAAAGCCGATAAGCACGATATCCTCAGTCACTTAATTACCAGTGGCGGCTGGGAGCAGGTTTTGGTTTTTACGCGTACCAAGCACGGCGCCAATAAACTTGCGCAGCAATTGGAGCGCGACGGCATTACCTCGGCAGCGATTCATGGTAATAAAAGTCAGGGTGCGCGCACGCGCGCATTGGCAGATTTTAAAGCCAGTACGGTGCGTGTGTTGGTCGCCACTGATATCGCCGCGCGCGGTCTCGATATCGAGCAATTGCCGCATGTGGTGAATTATGAGT
>DATIED010000253.1:0-5056 GCA_035455965.1 Spongiibacteraceae bacterium | reverse complement strand
ATATGTACACACCAGAGCCCCATGTTTGATCGAACGATCAGCCGCCACGTAGGGAACTTGGTGAACGAGCAAATGCTGATTACGCACCTCGACTTCGTAGTTATCCCTACGAAGCCGCTGAAAAGGCGAATCAGGATCGATTGGTTTTGCTGACATTGAAGCTCATCTCCTCTTTTACAGTGACATCTTGCCCTTCGGCCAAGGTGCCATCCCGCCCATGTGGATTTGCATATGCCACGGTGTAGACAACCGCTTCATCGTGCGACACACCTGGATACGCAAGCAGAACTACGTCCCAGTAGCTGAGCTTGTGCACTTGAACGGTACGCTGCCGCCCATTCACGATAATGGTGTAGTCCTTGTTGTGACCTGGTGCATCGTCAGCATGCTCATTCGACATTTCATTCCCCTTAGCCTTACTCGGCTTAATATTGACCAAACTAACCTTGCATGAGACACTGTCGTCTTACATGTGAGACGAAGCTTCCCACATGCCACTCCACTTGTCAAACACAATGTCTTACAAGAGAAACAGCCGCGAATGAACTCGATTAAGATCGACCGTCTAGCGCAACGCATTGGGGAACGAAGAGCAGGGAAAGGTATTAGAGAGGCTGCAAAGGAAGTCGGAGTTAGCCCCGCCACGTTATCTAGAGTGGAAAATGGAAAAATCCCCGACCTCGAAACTTTCAGTAAAATCTGCCAATGGATCGGTGAGGACCCCGCAATTTATCTTGGGATTACTCCAAAACCTTCAACATCAGCACCAACAGCAAGGGTCCACTTTAAGAAAGGCAGTGCGATTAAAAAGGACAGTGCAAAAGCACTTGGGGAATTGATTCTTGCAGCCCAACAGGCACTGCTCGAAGAAGAATTAGAAGGCTAAGCTGTGTTTGAACGTGGTTTTAAAACTTGGTGTGAAAAATATTCGGTCGAGACGCGAAAAACTATCGGCCTCGCCGCTCATTCACCGCTCGATACTATGAAATTGGCTGCTCAATTGGGCGTCCGAGTTTGGACCCCGCACGATGTACCGGGCTTAAGCCATGAAACGCTAGCTGTTCTGCTTCGCAATGATGGAAAAACCCCAAGCTGCTGGTCTGCGGTGACGCTCGTCGTGCAAGAAAAGCTGGTTATCATTCTTAACTCTTCTCATAGCCCAGCTCGCCAGGCAAGTGACCTAACTCATGAACTAGCACACCACATTCGCGGTCATGAAGCACGAGAGGTAGATGTTACTGAGGACGGGTTAATGCTTCTAAAAGACTATGACAAACAGCTGGAAGAAGAAGCCGACTGGTTATCTGGCTGCTTACTACTTCCTAGAGACGCACTGCTTTCTATCAAGCGCCGCCATTTAACTGACGACGATGCAGCTATTGAGTATGGCGTCAGCAAGAAAATGCTGACCTATCGAATGGGCATGACCGGCGTAAATCGACAATTTGCTTAGCCGAAAACAATACCGGCTAGATGGGCAACCAGCTATCGTCCGGATGTGGTAAGGGGCAATGTCCTAAAAACATAACGGAGTTTAGATGGAATCAATAAACCTTGGCTTCGGTAGCCCTATAGGAGCAAGTGCGGGTGAGTCTACTTAACTACGAAGAACTATTCGCCAACTTGCGAATGAACACCAGCGGCTCAGCTGGCGATAGCCGTAAAAGTCCACATAAAGTCGCGATGCTGTTGGCGGTGATCGATCTCATTACCGCTGGCGTGATTCTCCAAAATAAAATTTACTTTGATCAATCACTAAAAGATGCCTTCGCTAATCGGTTTAAGGAATTCGCCACAGAAAAAGATAGAAACAATCCGCAGCTACCATTCTTTCATTTACGCTCTAGCGGCTTTTTTCATCACCACATTAAACCGGGAAAAGCCGCCTCTTACGCGAATCTGACCACCGCCAGCAGCATCGGTGATATCAACGAAAACATCGCCTATGCCTATATCGATGACGAGCTATTTGAACTATTGAGCAACTTGGCCGTAAGAGAACTATTGAAATCAGCGTTATACAAAAGCCTCAGCCCACAAGACCGTAATGCCATACTTGATCTAGGTAAGGGCTGGAACTGGTTAGAATGTGAATGTACGGTTAATGATTACTTTGCAATGCTTAACCAAGAGATTCGCGGCGAACGCTACAACAAGACGGAGCATCGTCGTAATTTGCGCGCAAAGCTCAATGAGCGGTCAGAAGCAGCCATAGAATTCAAACATCAAAATATTTCAGCGATATTGCTTGAAATGGGTCAACCCTACATCGCAGGGTACAAACCCGCCTTTAATTATCAACACCAGCTCAAACAGGTAGTACTAGCCTACATGGCCGGTCATTCGTTTGAATTAGATAGAATTCTCGAAACTGCCCAACAACCCATTAATCTACCGGTCGACTCATCGATTGATTGGTTAAGGGTGCTGGATCAAGAACTCCCGGAACGCATACCCAGAGTTGCCGAACCACAACGCGACTACCTGGCACGCAAAACCAATTATGCCGATTGTGAGATGCGCAATCGCAGCCTAGGTGAAGCCGGTGAAAAATTCGCCATCGATTTTGAGCGCTATCGCCTGGAACAAGCCGGCAGGACCGATCTGGCCAAAGAAATAGTTTGGGCAAGCAAAGAAGAAGGTGACGGCTTAGGCTTTGATATACGTTCGTTTAACCCCGAACGCGATGAAGAACTCTTCATTGAAGTGAAAACCACCAGTTCGGGAAAGTACCAACCGTTTTACATCACCGATAACGAAGTCGCATTCTCAAAAGACAGAGCACCTAATTATTGCCTCTACAGGGTCTACGACTTTAGGCGTGAGGCACGCTTATTTATGTTGCACGGCGCAATTGAGCAGCACGTAAATTTAGCGCCAAAGAATTTTAAAGCGGAATTTATAAATGGCTAAGTAAAAACTTAAAAGTGCCAGAAGCCCATGCCATGTATAGATCTCCACCTTCCACAATGGTGCCTATATTTTCTGCCACCTTACACAACACCGTAGCTCCAACATCCCCAGACCGGACAACCATCGCGACAACGTGGAGTTATCGGCAAAAGCTTCTACACTATGCAAACTCTTCTTAAAATTCGGCCTACTCATGTATCAGCTGTTCCCCATCAAACAAACCCACCGCCCCACCCTCAAAATCCGCTCCTGCTTATATAAGCTTCTGGCGATCAGTACTGCACTGATTCTGACCGCCTGCGGTGGCAGCGGTAGCGGCGGCGACTCGACGCCAGCTGCGCCGCCTTCGCCTTCTGCGACCTACAGCGTCGGTGGCAATATCGGCGGACTCAGCGCGGCGGGGTTGGTATTGCAGAATAATGCCGGCGACGATTTAACGATCGCGGCCAACGCAACTTCATTTCAGTTTGCAACGTCGATCGCCGCGGGTGGCGACTACGCGGTCACCGTCGCTACGCAACCGGCAGGGCTTATCTGTACCGTTAGCCACGGCAACGGCAGCAATGTAAATGCGGCGGTTACTAATGTCAGTGTGATTTGTAGCGCCTCCACGCATACCATCGCCGGTACGATTACCGGGCTGACCACCACTGGCCTGGTGCTGCGCAATAACGGCGCCGATGATTTAGCGATCGCAGCCAATGCCACCACTTTTCAATTCAGCACGCCAATTGCCGATGGTAGCGGCTACAGCGTCACCGCGTTTGCACAACCGGCGGGCCTGACCTGCACTGTGAGCAACGGCGTGGGTAGCGATGTCACTACCAACATCCACAACATCAATATCGCCTGCAGCGTGGTTACCGTCACGGTCGGTGGCACGATTACCGGCCTGACTGGCAGCGGCCTGGTGCTGCAAAATAACAGCGGCGACAATTTAACAATCGCGGCGAATGCCACGGCATTTGAGTTCGCGACAGCGGTGGCTTACGGCGGCGGTTACGCAGTAACCATACTCACACAACCAGCCGGGGAGTTCTGTTCGATAACCAATGCATCGAACATTGCCACCGCGCAGGTCAACGATGTTGCGTTGATCTGTTCGCAGACGACCTTGACGCCCAGCGTGCTCGCGCTGGCATTGTCGGTAAATGACACCACCCTCGGCGCGGATTTGACTGGCACGCCGAGGCAAATAACGATTACCAACAATGGCTCGAGTGCCGCGCACAATGTGTCGATAAGCTACCCAACCTGGCCAATGAGCACGACGGCCTCCTCGACTTGCAGCACTACGTTAGCGGCCGGAGCTTCTTGCGCGATTACCGTGACGCCCGGTGCCAACGCAACATCGAGCTGCGATATCGGCTTCGCGCCGACGCCCGGCACCATCACCGTTGCTGCCGATGATGCGCCCACTAACACCGTCGATGTGGTGGTATTAAGTTACGGCTGTATTTATCAGGCAGGCTATATTTACGCGGTCGACGATACCACTTCGAATTCCAGCAGTATCGGCGGCAAAGTAATTTCGCTGACAGACCAGGCTGCGCCCTATCTCCCCTCCGGACCACAGGCAGGAGGAGCTCTCTGGAGCTCGAACGGCGTAAGCGGCAGCCCTGGCGATATCAGTTACGACACGATTCCCGGCATCGATGAAACGTCGACCGTATCCAGCGGCTCGCCTACCTATGCGGCTTCTCAAACAATTTTCAACAGCACCTACAGCGCCAACAGCACTGACCCGTTTCCCGACAGTAGTTCATTCAGAGCCTGTAATGGAGCGTCCGATGGTGCTTGCAATACGAGCAATATCTTAGCGTTCTACAATCAATACATTACGAATTATGGGCTGAGCCCGCTAGCGCCAGGGCCGACCGCGCTGTCTTATTATGCAGCAGGCTCTTGCAGCCAAACGATCGGCGGCTATGCGGATTGGTATCTGCCGGCCGTTTGTGAAATGGGACCCGCGGCGGGTGGTCTCAGTTGCCCGGTGGGAGCGGCCAATGCCGCGAATAATCTGCCGAATTTGGTGGGCGACCCCAATGCCGGAGCCCCGGGCACCAGTTGCGCTCTTGGCGCCAACTGCCTCGCCGGCATTTACTGGAGTTCCACCCTGGATTCCGGCGCGCCTCAAGGCAAT
>DATIED010000252.1:0-6392 GCA_035455965.1 Spongiibacteraceae bacterium | reverse complement strand
TTGCGCAAATATGTGGCCAGCCAGGCTGCCGCTCCAGGCGAGCTACGGGAAGCCCTGGAGCGGAATGATATGGTAACCGCCGAACGTATTGCCCATACCGCCAAGGCGGTGAACGGCAATATCGGTGCGACGAATTTGCAGCTGAAGGCCGAGGAATTGGAGCAGCTCATTCATTCGGAATCCGTTCGCGAACTCATTGATGCCAAGCTGACCGAATTTGAAAGCATGCTGCTTCCGGTGCTCGAGAAGCTTGCGGCAGCACTGCCGCCCATCGCTGATTCGAGTCGCAGCAGCTACCCGGCACATGCCGGCTCATTGTTGAAAAATCTGGCCGAGCTGCTTGCCCACGACGATAGCGAAGCCTGTGATTTGTTCGATGACAATGCGGCGTTGATTAAATCCATTTTCGAACAATCCAGCTATCTTCGCCTCGAGAGGGCTGTAAGAAGTTTTGATTTCGAAGCGGCATTGGCAGTAATTGAGCAGTATGAGTTAGATACGGTTGCTAACGTCGGCA
The DNA here is from genome assembly GCA_035455965.1 of Spongiibacteraceae bacterium. Taxonomy (GTDB): domain Bacteria; phylum Pseudomonadota; class Gammaproteobacteria; order Pseudomonadales; family CAMLJR01; genus CAMLJR01. The sequence goes on along the minus strand of DATIED010000252.1, from coordinate 5,875 downwards.
ACGGCGATCTGCAATGAGCAAGCGCGCTGGATCCTTCAGGAGCGTGCGAGCGATCCCAGGTATAGCTATTGCGGCCAGCGCACTTATCGGCTTGCTGCTCGCGTATTTCTCTATTGGGTTGCTGCAAAACTTCGCTGAGACCAGGGCGCGTACCGAGCTTGAAATCAAGCTGGGAAGATTGCAGGAAACACTTTCCCTCATGGCGACACGCAACAGGGCAATGGGTGTGGCGTTGCTGCTGGGGCTCAATGAGCCCACCGTCAAGCGGGCAGCTCTGCGGGAGAGCGGGCTGGACGCACCCGAATTATTGCAGCGTCTGGCTATTGCCCGCAGACACTTTGGCTTCGAGGGCCTTTACGTCATCGACAAGCAGGGGCAGATTATTGCCAATGATACCGACGGTCCAAAGTCGACCGGGAAAAGCATTGCGTTCAGACCGTATTTTCAATCGGCCATCAAGGGCCAGGAAAGTGTCTATCTGGCGATTGGCAGCAACTCCAATACGCGTGGTTTGTTCGTCGCCAGTCCCATCCGCGAAACCACCGAGACGGATTCGGCGATTATTGGCGTTATTGCGATCAAGCTGTCCGCCGAGGCGGCTCTGGACAACATCTTGAGTGGCGCTGGTGAAGAAGCGTTATTGATATCGCCGCAGGGAATTGTTTTTGCATCGACTCGCAAAAAATGGCAACTAACGATAACTTCTGCGCTGGACGATCGCCGCTTGCAGGAAATACGTGATCTTCAGCAATTTGGCCCGCACTTTGAAAACGCGTCGCCGGCGATACTGGGATTCGATCCGACCAAGCCTGCCATCGATCTGGATGGACGCAAATTTATTGCAGAGCATGTCTCGATGGATTGGCAGGACCCGAATGGATTGTGGACGGCGGTCTTAATGGAGGACTCCGAGAAGTGGTTACCGGAGGCGCGCAAACTCGGTGTCGCGGGTAGCATATTTTCGGCTGTCGTTCTGGCTGGGTTTTTTATACAACAACAAATAAATCGGAACCGCCTTCTGAAGGAAACTCTCGCAAAAGAAAATGCAGAGCGGGTCCGAGTTCAGGAAAACAATCTGGCGGCTGCCGAAAAGCGCGCCGTGGTGGCAAGAATAGCGTCGGAGCTTCGCCAGGTGCGCAGCTTGTCTGAGCTTGTTCAAACATTCATGCATCATGTCAGCGATCTGTTCGATATACGTTTGGGGGTTTTTTATGTCGCTGACAACGCCAACAGGAAATTGCGCCTTATCGGGGGGTATGGTGTTTCCATCGATAAGTTGGGGATGGAGGTGGCATATGGTGAAGGCATGGCCGGTCAGTGCGCCGTTGAAGAAAAAAGTCTACAAATTACTCCTCCGCCGGAGGATTACCTGAAAATTGAATCCGGAGGCGGCAGCGCAACTCCCCGAAATATTTATCTGCACCCGCTTTTTTTGAAAGGTAAGTTGGTTGGCGTATTGGAGCTGGCATCCTTTGGCAGCATGACGAGTGAACAAGAAAAAATACTGTCCGAATTCGAAGTTATCGCGGCCGCCAATATTGAGCTGATGGAGCAGCGCAGCAACCTGGAAGCAGAATTTCGTCGCCAACAAGAATCGGAGGCCTCTCTGCGTCGTCAGGCATCGTTGCAGCAAGCATTGATAGACACGATTCCCTATCCCATTTTTTACAAGGGCGCAGATAGCCGCTTTCTTGGATTCAACAAAGCCTACGAACAAACGTTCAACGTAAACCGCCAGCAACTTATCGGAAAGAGGGTTCTCGATCTCGACTATCTGCCCATCGCCGATCGTGCCGCGTTTCAGGCAGAGGATGAAAAAATTATTGCGGAAGTCGGCCAGGTCAGGCGCGAGGTTGCGATCCCTTTTGCCGACGGCAGACTACACCAGACGCTTTATTTTGTTTCGGGTTTTCACCTCGAGGATGGCAGGTCCGGCGGGTTGGTAGGGATATTTATCGATCTAGAGCTCACGCAAAGGGACATTAAAAATGGCTAACGCAATTATGCAAGACGAAAAGGCGATTATTTTAGTGGTGGATGATACGCCGGATAATCTGACATTAATGAGCGGTCTTCTGAAAGATAACTATCGAGTGAAGGTCGCCAACAATGGCGAGCGCGCACTGAAGATTGCTCAGTCGGAAACGCCGCCCGATCTGATATTGCTCGACATAATGATGCCGGAAATGGATGGTTACGAAGTGTGCCGTCGCTTGAAGGCCGATGACAGAGCGCGCGACATTCCTATTATTTTCCTCACGGCAAAAACGGAAGTTGTCGACGAAACGCGCGGCTTTGAGCTGGGTGCGTCCGATTACATTACCAAACCCATATCGCCGCCCATCGTTCTGGCCCGCATCGAAACACACCTCGCGATTAAAAGCGTCCAGGATTTTTTGAAAGACAACAACGCATTTCTGGCCGCCGAGGTGGACAAACGCACCGCCGAGATCATGGCGATACAGGATGTCACGATCAACGCAATGGCATCGCTGGCGGAGACCCGCGACAATGAAACGGGCAATCATATTCGGCGCACGCAGCACTACGTACGGGCATTAGCAAATAAAGTACGCTCCAATCCGCGTTTTGGGCACTTTCTCAATGACGATGCGATTATCGAGCTGCTTTTCAAATCGGCACCATTGCACGATATCGGCAAAGTGGGAATTCCCGACCGGATACTGTTGAAACCCGGTCGCTTCGAGCCGGAAGAGTTTGAAATTATGAAAACTCATACAACGCTGGGCCGCGATGCCATTCTGTATGCTGAAAAAGGCCTTGGCATAGAAATGCCATTTTTAAAACTGGCGAAGGAAATCGCTTATGGGCATCAGGAGAAGTGGGATGGGTCCGGTTATCCCGAAGGACTTTCTGGCGACGATATCCCTATTTCGGCGCGACTCATGGCGGTGGCGGATGTCTACGATGCGCTGATTAGTCGGCGCGTTTACAAAGCTCCCATGTCGCACGAAAGTGCAGTGCAAATTATAAGAGAAGGAAAAGGAACCCATTTCGATCCGGATATGGTGGACGCCTTTATGGAGCTGGCCGACGAATTCCAGCGCATCGCCGCTTCCTATGCGGACAGCGACGCCGATATGCACAAAAAGGTGGAGTACATGGAAATAGCCATCGCGGAAAAGCCCTGAGTGTCATAAATCGCGGAGTCATGTATTTAACGCAATATCGGATTGCGCACGAACTCGCTGCTCGGCTAATTCAAAGCCGGTCGACAGGCCGCGATATCGATTCCGCGGCTCGAGATATGCGTCCTCTCATCACAGGCGTTCGATCCGTTGCGCTGCTTCGTCGAGAATTGCCGCGATTGCGTGCAGCGTGTCTTTTTCGACATTGCCATGGCCCAGGCGCTGTCGTAAGACCGTGCCGAGATTTTCCATCGCGCGGCGGATAGGGCCCCGGTCTGTCTGCTCGCGAGCCGCGGCGAGTGCGGCGAGGCGGGCGAACAGCTCGGCTACTTTTTCCGCCTTGGCGGCTAGTTCGGCGGTGCCTTCCGGGGTAACCGTAAACGCTTTGCGCGAGCCGGCCGATTCGGCGCCCTCGATATGACTCAGATCCTGCAACAGCGATAACGCCGGATAGACGACGCCAGGGCTCGGGGCATAATTACCGGCGGTCAGCTCTTCGATCGCGCGAATCAAGTCATAGCCGTGGCGCGGTTCATCTGCGATCAGTTTGAGCAGAACCAGCCGCAGCTCGGTGCCATCGAAAAGGCGCTGGCGGCGGCCGCGGCCCTCGCCACTCTCCTCGCTCCAATCGTGACCGAAACGGCGGGGACCGTGTCCGCGCGGATTGAATTCATGGGGGTGTGCGCCGGCATGCCGCGCATGGTGGTCGCGATGGTGGCGTTGTTGGTGATGTTCATGGGTAAAACGCATATGTCTTCTCCCGTTTTTTAAGATATTAACAAGATATATCTTGAAATATCTTTGGTCAAGCTTTGCCGGAAACTATTTATGCTGGTTAATAGCCTAGCCCGCTGCAGCGGCTGGTCGCGGTTAGGCTGGAGTGCCGGGCAAAGCATGAAGGGTTGTCGTTAACGTCGAAGAGGTAATGCGGGCTGCGAATAAATGTTGTGAGATGAATGGAGTGCGGAATTTCGACTCGGCCAACTGACGGCAACGAACAGAGGGTGGCGGTGCAGCAAGGGGTGGTCTGGTCGCAAAATAAATAGGGGGCAAATGAATTGCCCCCTATTTATCTCTACTTTTCCAGCTGTGCATTTTTAGCTGCGTAATTCGGGAATCACTTTGGAGAATTTCTCGATCAGTGGCATCACCACTTCGGGTTTATCCCAGTTTTCCATGCTGACGCCGATATTCACGCGTGTTACGCCCATATCGCGGTAGCGTTTCAGCAGATCTGCGCTGTAACTCATCATGCTGACCATGGTGATTTCGACATCGTCGGCTTTGCGGCCGAACTCGACCACCTGCTTGCGAAACTCCGCGATGCCTGCCGCTACATCCGGCATCGCGACATCGACTGGCATCCAGCCGTCGGCCCACTCGGCGGCGTGGCGAATACCCAGTGGTCCCATCGCGCCCAATACGAATTTGGGGCCGCCCGCTTGTAACGGTTTCGGCTCGAACCACACCGGATCGAAATCGATTAGTTCGCCGTGATATTCCGGCTCGCTGTCGCGGTACAACGCTTTGGTTGCCAGCACGGTTTCTTTCAGGCCCAGATAACGGCGCTTCCACGGCAGGCGCGTGGCGTTGATGAACTCTTCCTCGTTCCAGCCGACACCGGTACCGATGATGACGCGGCCGTTCGTCAATCGATCCAGCGTGGCGATGGTCTTGGCCTGCGAAAACAGTTCGCGCTCCATCAGCAGCGCTACGCCGGTGCCGACTTTCAGTGTTTTGGTGGCGCTGGCCGCCGCCATTAACGCGATGTAGGGATCCATCATCTGTTTGTAGGGATCCGGCATTTCGCCACCGGGCGGATACGGCGTCTTGCGCGAGGTCGGGATATGGCTATGCTCGCCGTACCACAGCGATTCGAAACCGGCTTCTTCCAGGGTTTTCGCCAATAGCTCCGGCGCCGGGTCTTTAACATTATTCATCGAGCTAAAACCGAGATGCATCGGGTTTCACCTATGTTTGTTTGAGTGAAAGGTTTGTTTGAGTAAAAGCGGGCGGATAAATACCGACGCACAATACTAATTTCCAGCGACCTAAGCTAGCGCGAAAAAGTGGGGTTGAAGATCGGAGCGGCGCGTGGTTGTCAATATTGGGCTTGCGTTGAAGCCAAGCCGTCGATTATGAGTTCAATCGCCTCGCGAGCATTGGGCCTGTGACGCCGTCTTCAGGTGTGAAAACATTAATTGCTGCGAGCATATGAATTCATTTGCGCGCATCTTTAATTTTAATATACATGGCTGTTCCATCTTTGCGCATCTCCATATCGAATAGTTCGCTAGCTCTTATTAAATCGCTCAGCTTTTTAAAGCCATAATTAATCGAGGAGAAAGAACTGTTGTTGGATATGTAGTGTCCCACCTTGCTCATGTGCGCCCAGCCGTCATCTTCCGAGGTTTGCTCGACCGCGGTTCGCAGCAGTTTAACCAGGTTGGTATCTTGGCGAAGTTCATTTCTATTTTTCTTTGCCGGTTGCCGGACGACGTCGGATTTTTCTTCTTTTTCAATCACTAGGTTTTCGGTGTATATGAACGTCGAGCAAGCATCTACAAAGGGTTGTGGCGTTTTCTTTTCTCCGAATCCGTAAACGGGCAGACCGCTTTCGAGTATTCTGAGTACCAGCGGTGTGAAATCGCTATCGCTCGTCATCAAGGCAAACGCATCGATGCTTTTGCTGTAAAGAAGGTCCATCGAATCGATAATCATCGCGG
>DATIED010000251.1:0-2441 GCA_035455965.1 Spongiibacteraceae bacterium | reverse complement strand
CCGTGTCAAATCCAGTCCATCCTCGCCCGACGCCAATGCCAGCAGCGGTTCGTGGCGAAATTCGGCCGGTAACTCGGCGATATCGCGCGCATCGACATACGGGGGATTGCTGACGATCAAATCGAAGGTCTCGCCGCCGAGCTTGGCGAATAAATCCGACTCCAGCACGCGCACGCGCTCTTCCAACTGATGACGCTCGATATTGCGCTCGGCCACTACCAGCGCGTCGCTGGAAATATCCGCCAACACGACTTCGCTGTCATCGAACACCAGCGCACAGGCAATGCCGATGCAGCCGCCGCCACTGCATAAATCGAGGATCTTCTCGGGATAGCGACCACCGAGCCAGGGCTCGAAATTCGCCTCGATCAATTCGGCGAGCGGCGAGCGCGGAATCAATACGCGCTTATCCACATGGAAGGGAATACCGGCGAACCAGGCCTCGCCGGTGATGTAGGGTGCGGGCAGGCGCTTTTGATAACGCGTCTCCAGGGCGATTAAAACCTGTTCGCGCTCCGCCACTGTCAGCCGCGCATCCAACACCTGTGTAACGCAGTCATGCGGCAGGTGCAATGCGTGCAGTATCAGCACTAAAGCTTCATCGTAGGCATTATCGGTGCCGTGCCCGAAATAAATACCGGTGCGCTGAAACTGCGACATGGCCCAGCGCACATAATCGCGTACCGTAAACAACTGCTGCATGATTTGTTCGCGCGTTTCCATGATGCTCTCCTACCCCGAATTATTTGCCATTACCCAAAATTGCTTGCGATTACGCCACATTGGCTGCCATTGCGTGGCATTGCTCGTAATCGCCCGTCGCCGCGGACAATGATTAATCTAAATTAATGTTTTCGCCGTAGATTATACCCGATCGAGTTTGTCAGGTTCTGCCTGGCTTGTTAGACTGACAACCCGCCGTATTTGGCCCCGGATCATCATCTGAGTGGCAGCGTATACGGCAATTATGAGGAGTTTCCTGGTGGAACAAGCCTTCGCAAAAATCATCGAAAGCGTGGGAGAAGATTTACAGCGCGATGGACTCCGCGACACCCCGAAGCGCGCCGCCAAAGCCTTCGAATTTCTTACCCAGGGTTATCATCAATCGCTCGAAACCATCGTCAACAACGCGTTATTCGACTCCGAATGCAACGAAATGGTGGTGGTAAACAATATCGAGCTGTATTCGATGTGCGAACATCATATGCTGCCCTTCATCGGCCGCGCGCACGTCGCCTATATCCCGCAAGGCAAAGTGTTAGGTTTATCGAAGGTGGCACGCATCGTCGATATGTATGCGCGCCGCTTGCAGATTCAGGAAAATCTGACCAAGCAAATCGCCGATACCATTATGCAAATCACCGGTGCCGCCGGCGTTGGCGTGATCATCGAAGCGAAACATCTGTGCATGATGATGCGCGGCGTCGAGAAACAGAACTCGAACATGCGCACCTCCGCCATGCTCGGCATCTTCCGCAGCGATCAAAGCACTCGCAATGAATTTTTAGCACTGAGCGGCGTGAATAATTAATCGACCGCTCGCCACGGCCTCTTCATAAGGCGCAATGCTGTAAGCTTTAACTAAAGCTTAAACTACAGCTTTAACTACAGGACATTGCGCCACACACAAAAATAATTTCCCGTAACAATACATTGCCGCTGTAACACAATTGTAGGTCGGGCTTCAGCCCGACGCTGTTTAACGGCGCTTGTCGGACTGAAGTCCGACCTACAGGAAAAAGCACACAACCGTTTATTTTTAGACATATTAAGGGTTTGTTGTGACCAAAAACCGGTTCACTTTCTCGGCAATCAACCCTACCTGCTCTTCTAAATGAAAGTGATGACTGCCGGGTAAAAACTCCCAGTTCAACGGCAGATTATCCAAGTCGCCGTTGCTGCGCATACGCGCGCCATAACCGTTTTCGGCCAGCAATAATAAATGCGGAATTTTGGCGAGCGCCTGCACTAACACGGCAATCTGTGGCGCGCTTAATTTAAAAGCCGATGCAAAATGCAGGCGCGGATCGGCGCGCCACTGCCAGACACCTTCGCTATGGCGCAGACCGCGCTCGACAATAGGACGCGCCGCCAACTCGCTGATGGCACCGACGCGACAGCGCACTTCCAACGCACGCTGCAACGATTCGTAACGCGCCGAGGCCTTGGGCAGTTGCAAGTGCTCGCGCAAATGACGACCAAGCTGCACAAATGTGTCTTCGGTCGGCAAGGGCGGCGGTGTTAAACCATCGAGAAAAATGCTGCCCGAGATGCGCTCGGGCAAGGCAGCGCTGAGCAATGCGGCGATAATTGCTCCGCGCGAATGCCCCAATAAATAGAATTGCGACCAGCCGAGTTGATCCGCAACGCGCACGATATCCGGTAAATCGTCCCACACGTTGTAGCTGCCCTGCGGCGTGCGGTGATAACTCAGACCGTGC
>DATIED010000250.1:0-4023 GCA_035455965.1 Spongiibacteraceae bacterium | reverse complement strand
ATCTTCGCCGGCTTGATCGCGCTGGCCGGCTGCCAGGCGGGCCTGCAAAGCGGACGCAGCTCGGCGGCCGTGGGTTTGGCGACCACGCGCGCGGTGGTCAACGCCATCGTCTATTTAGTCGTCGCCGATGCGGCATTGAATATTCTGTATGACAAGCTCGGCATCTGATTCAGCGCGCGCAGCCGCGCCGCAGGCGACCGACGACGCGCGGCGCGTGCATATCGAAGTGCGCGATGTAACGCTGGCGTACGGCGAACGTTTAATTCAAAAAGATCTCAACTTTCCGATTTATCGCGGCGATGTGTTCGTCATCATGGGTGGCAGCGGCTGCGGCAAAAGCACACTGCTAAAGCATATTATCGGCCTGCAACAACCGGCGAGCGGCGAAATTTTGATAAACGGTAAAAATTTTTTTACCGCCTCGCCGCAACAGCAATTGGCGATGCGCCGCAATTGGGGCATCACTTATCAAAGCGGCGGTCTCTTCAGCGATTTGACGCTGGCCGAGAATGTAGCGGTGCCGCTGCAACAGTACACCGAATTGCCGCCGGCTGAGATTCGCGATGTGATCGCATATAAGCTGGCGCTGGTCGGGCTGGCCGGTTTCGAGGAATATTATCCCAGTGAAATCAGCGGCGGCATGCAAAAACGTGCGGCATTGGCGCGCGCCATCGCACTCGATCCCGAGTTATTATTCTTCGATGAACCGTCGGCGGGCCTGGACCCGCTGAGCTCGCAGCGTCTCGATGAATTGATTCTGGAAATTTGCGCGTCGATGGGCAGCACCGTGGTGGTCGTCACGCACGAGCTGGCCAGTATTTTCGCGATTGCCAACAACTCGGTATTTCTCGATGCCGACACCAAAACACAACTCGACTACGGCGATCCGCGCGAACTGCTCGCGCATAGCAAACACGACATCGTGCGGCGCTTCCTCGCCCGCGGTGAACCGCAAAATCGGGATGGATCATCATGAGTAGAACTGCAAATCCGGTCGCCGTCGGCGGCTTTGTGATCGGCACCATACTGCTGGCCGCACTGTTGGCAGTTTTTTTCAGCGGCGGCAACTGGTGGAGTTCGCGCGAACGCTTCGTGCTGATTTACGACAAATCGATCAAGGGGCTCAATGTCGGCGCGCCGGTCACCATTAAAGGCGTCAAAATCGGCGAAGTCACCGATATCAAAGCGCACATGTACAGCAATTCGCTGGAGGTGCTGAACTCGGTGGTAATCGAGATCGATCCGAGTGCACTCGAGCGCGAAGGCGACACCAGCGGCGAAGAGTTGATGGACGAGTTGGTCAAGCGCGGCCTGCGCGCGCAGCTGCGCCTGCAAAGCCTGTTGACCGCATTGCTATATGTCGACGTCGATTTCCATCCGGAGAAGCCCGCGCAATATAAGGAAGTGAAAACGCGCTACAAACAACTACCCACCATCCCGACCGATCTCGAACAATTGACGCGCGATCTCGAGGCTATCGATATCAACAAGCTCGGCGAAAATTTTCAGCAGATCGTCACCGGTATCAATCAACTGATTAACGATCGCGCTCTACAACACTTGGGACAGGATGTCGGAGACACTTTGGCCGCAGTGCGCAATGCCGCCAACCAACTCAACAAGCAATCGGAATTATTTGGCACGCGCGTAGCGCCGGTGCTCGCTAACGGCGATCAGACCCTGCAGGAATTAAACCGCAGGCTGCCGCATTTAACTGCCACGCTGGAGAACACACTCGTAAGCTTGCAGCAAACCGCCGAAAGCCTGCAAAAAACAGCGGCCAATACCACGTATCTTACATCCGAAGATTCACCGCTGATCTACCGTATCGATCGGGCTGCAAATAGTGTCAACAGCGCCGCCGAGCAGGTACATCGCCTCACCGAGGCGCTGGAACGACAACCCGAATCGCTGATCTACGGCAAACAAACGGAGAATTAATGTGACGCTCACTCGTTGGCTTCTCGGCGCTATCGGCGTGGTATTAATAAGCGGCTGTATCGGCAGTCGCAGCCCCGCACCGAATTATCATCTGCTCATCGCACGCGCGCAAAATAAAGAAGCTGCACTGGACACCAGCATAGGCATCGGCCCGGTGCGCATCGCGCCGTTTTTAAACCGCCCGAATATAACCACGCACGCTGGCGGCGGCGCGCTGGCGTTCAACGACACAGAACGTTGGGGCGAACCGCTGGAGCAGGGCATTCAGCGCGTGTTGCTACAGAATATAACTATTCTGACCGGCGCCGAGACGCGCAACTTTCCCTGGCGCCAGAGCGGTATTCCGCAATATGCAGTGCGCATCGATGTGACGGATCTCGACAAAACCGCGGATGGCAACGCAGCACTCGAAGTAAGCTGGATGCTCGAGGATTTAAAAAATTCGCGCGTGCTGAAAACCGAGCAGCAACATCTGGTCGCCGCGCTGAATGGCAGCGGCGTCGGCGCGCTGACCAACGCCTATAGCGATTTATTCGCGCAGCTGGCGCAGCGGATAGCGGTGGCGCTAAACCAGGCGCAGACGGGCCAGAACCCATAGATGTACGAACGAAGCGAGCAGCACGGCATGATTACCGGCGTTAATCATCTTACGCTTTCCGTAGCCGATCCTGCGCAACTAAAGCGACGCCCTACGCGGGCTTGATGTTGTACGCCTGAAAATCATGTCGACGACAACCGCCACTCCATGGCTCGAACGCTGGCTGCCATTACTGCGCGAGCGCGCGGGCAACTCACCGCTACTTGAACTCGGTTGCGGCGCCGGGGCCGATACTGTGCCGCTGACTACAGCGGAGTTGCGAGTTATCGGTATCGACCGGTCCGCGAGCGAAATTGCGCAGGCCCGAATTGCCGCCCCCACCGCCGAATTTTACGTCCAGGATATGCGCGCGAACTTCCCGCCGACCGCAACACAGTTAGGCGCGGTGCTGGCAAGTCTATCGCTGCATTATTTTTCGTGGCGGGAGACAGTGATTCTAATCGAGCGAATTCGCGCGGTATTAAATATCGGCGGCATATTATTGTGCCGCGTCAATTCCACCAACGATCATAACTACGGCGCCAGCGGCCATCCGCCGATCGAACAAAATTATTATTCGGTGGATGGCGAGCCAAAGCGTTTCTTCGATGCCGATATGCTTGGCAAGCTATTCGACAACGGTTGGCACATGCTTGCGATGGAAGAGATGATCATTGATAAGTATCCAAAGCCAAAATCGGTTTGGGAGCTGGTGGTAGAAAAGGTAAACGTAGAAAAAGCACCGGCGAATAGGAGAATATAGTTTTTCACCTGCCAACCATAAAATGCAGAGCGCCCAACCATGATACTGGAAGCTGCACTACTCGATATCGTCCCCGGCAAAGCGCGCGAGTTTGAGCAGGCTTTCAGCGTGGCCGCGCCGATAATTTCGAGTATGCCCGGCTATATTTCGCATCAACTGCAGCGCTGCGTGGAAAATAACAGCCGCTATCTATTGCTCGTCAACTGGCAGACGCTGGAAGCCCACACCGTCGGTTTTCGCGGCTCGCCGCAATATCAGCAATGGCGGAAACTGCTGCATCATTTTTACCAGCCATTTCCCGTGGTCGAACATTTCGAGCGCGTCTTTAGCGACCCCGTCGATTAGCGTGCGCGCCTTAAAGATTTTATCAACGCCCGATCCGATCGCGATCCGCCGCCGTAGCTCTACGTCGCGCCCCTTCCGGCTGCGCCCCGCATCTTTGCAGGCCTAACAACATTGCTTAGCTATACTGCAATAATGAATCGACGCCAGTTATTCGCATCGACCCTGGTCCTGTTGTGGCTTCTGGTTGCCGGCGGCTACCTGTATTCACTGGAGGCAGCACGCTGGCGGCCCTTTATCCGCAGCGATCCAGCGCGCGGCGATTTGGCGCAATTCGACGGTGCAGCGCTGCGCGGCGTGACCACCGGCTGGCAAACGCCGGGGCATATCGCTATCGTGCACTTTTACGATGCGCGTTGCGCATGCAGTGCCGCGAGCCTGGAGCATATCGAAGATTTAC